>CABUMU010000001.1 GCA_902492855.1 uncultured Collinsella sp.
CATTTTTGCCCCACCGGCCCCTGTTCCAGCGCTATTCCAGCTTGGTTTCTACCGTGGGAGTCTTATCCGCCGCAACTGGAGTACGGGCGGTGTCCATGCTCAGGCAGTGTTTGGGGCAGCTTTCGATGCACTCGCCGCACACCACGCAGGCATACGGATCGATCGACCACGTTCCGCCCTTTCGATCGACCGCGAGCGCGCCCGCCGGGCAGCGACGCGCGCACATGCCGCAGCAAATGCACACGTCCATGTCGTTAACGATGTGCCCGCGCAGGCGCTCGGGCGCCGCGAGCTTCTCCTGCGGATAGCACACCGTTACCGGCTGCTTGACCATAGAACCCAAGGCCGTCTTGGCAAATGTCAGCAAACTCATGCCGCGCCTACCTTTCCGTGCAGCTAATGCAGGGGTCGATGGTCAGGATAATCATGGGCACGTTGGCAAGGAGCACGCCCTGCAGTGCATGCGTCAGACCCGCCAGGTTCTGCGACGTCGGCGTGCGCACGCGAAAACGGTCCAGGTTCTTGGTGCCGTTGCCGCGCACATAGTAATACGCCTCGCCGCGCGGCTGCTCAATCACAACCTCGCCGCGCGCGCCGTCGGCCGGCGTGAGCTTGGTGCGCCTGCCGATTCCGTCGTGCGGTATCTTGCCCACAAGCTCCTTAATGATGTCCATGGCCTGCGTGACCTCGGCGCAACGCACCTGGCAGCGGGCATAGCAGTCGCCATCGGTAGCAACGATGGGCTCAAACGCAGCCAGATCCGCATAAGCGCCGTCACCGAACATGCGCACGTCGTAGTCCACGCCCGAGGCGCGCCCAAACGGACCGACCATCGAAAGCGCCAGCGCGTCTTTCTTGCTAATCACGCCCACGCCATGCAGGCGCTCACCGCAGCTGTTGTCGTCCAAAAACGTATGCACCAGGGCCTCGTAGTCGGGGCGCATGGCGTCGAGCGTCTGGACAATACCCGCCAGCTCGGAGTCCTCAATGTCGTGCTTAAGGCCGCCGATCTCGTTGATCGACAGAATCACGCGGCCGCCGCAGGTGCTCTCAAAGATCTTGAGAATCTGCTCGCGCAGCGTCCAAGACCGATAGAACAGCGCCTCAAAGCCAAAGGCATCGGCGAGCAGGCCCAGCCACAACAGATGCGAGTGAATGCGCGAAAGCTCGTGCAGAATGGTGCGGATATACTGCACGCGGTCAGGCACCTCGATATCGAGCATGCGCTCGCAGGCGCTGGCATAGCCGCAGCTGTGGCCCACGGCGCAAATGCCGCAGATGCGCTCGGCGATGTAGCCAAACTGATGCATGTCGCGCTTTTCGGTGAGCTTCTCGAGCCCGCGGTGCACAAAGCCGATCTGCGGAATTGCCTCGATGACGCGGTCGTCCTCGATCACCAGGTCCAGATGAAGCGGCTCGGGCAGCACCGGGTGCTGCGGGCCAAACGGAATAACGGAGCGATGTGCCATGGACCTTACGCCTCCTTTTTCTGCTTGTCGCGGGCGGCCTTGGCGGCAAGCGCCGCGCGGACCTTGGCCGCTTTCTCGGGATCCATGGCGGCGAGCTTTGCCTCCATCTCGGCAGCCTTGAGCGCGGCCTTCGCAGCAGTTTCATCGTGCTGAGCATCGGAGCCGGCAGCCGCAGCGGGCTGAGCGACGGCAGCGCCCGCAGCATCGCCAGCGCCCGCAGTGCCCTCCCCCGCAGCGGCCGTGGCAGTAGCAGCCTTCTCGGCAGCGGCCTTGCGCGCCTTGGCCTCGGCGGCGGCACGCACCTTCATGGCTTTCTCGCGCGCGGCCTTCACCTCGGGCGTGATAACGCTCATGGGTTCGGCAGTCGAGACCTGGTAGAAAAAGCCCTTAAAGTCAATCTGCATATCGGTGATGGCAAGACCAAACAGGTCGTGCGTTTCGTTTTCAAACGGGAATACCGCCGGATAGTACGAGCTGATGGACGGAATCTCCTGGTACTGGTCGATGCCCTCAACCACCAGGTTCTCGATCGCATAGGTGCCGTCCTGCGCAATATGCTCCTGAGCAGCACGAACGTCGATAAACGTATAGACCAAGCGATACGATCCGTCGTCCACACAGCGCTCGGCATGCATCTGCACAAAGCGCGCGCCGACGCCCTTGAGCGCCTGGACATGTGACAGGAGCTCATCGATCCCGACGGTAGTATAGATAGCCTTTTGCATTACTCGGCCTCCTTTGCAGCGGCGGGCGTCCCAGCAGGTGCGTCGCCAGCGACGGGCGCAGAGGACTTCCCGGCAGGCGCGTCACCGGCACCGCCAGCCCCGGCCCCCGCAGCCACAAACCCGTCCTCGCCCAGCTCAACGCCACCGTCCCAGGTAGCGGCGCCGCCCACGGTGAGCGGATCGCCGCCGGCGCGCATCACGGCCTCCTTCTGGTCCAGGATGCCGCACGCCTCCACGATGGCATCGATCACCGTCTCGGGGCGAATGGCGCACCCGGGCGCGTACACGTCCACGGGAATCGCGCGGTCCACGCCGCCGATCACGTTATAGGCATCGCGAAACACGCCGCCCGAGCACGCGCAGATGCCGCAGGCCACCACGCACTTGGGCTCGAGCATCTGGTTGTAGATCTGGCGCACGACAGGCAGGTTCTGGGCATTGACCGACCCCGTCACCAAAAAGATATCCGCATGCTTGGGGTTGCCGGTGTTGACCACGCCAAAGCGCTCCGCATCGAACAGCGGCGTGAGCGAGGCCAGCACCTCGATATCGCATCCGTTGCAGCTCGAGCCGTCGTAATGAATGACCCACGGCGAGCGCGACATTTTATGATCCATGGATGCCGCCTCCTAAATAAACACGTCGACGAGGATGGGCATAAGGTTGAGCAGGCCAAACACCAGCGCCACGCCCCATCCGAGCCTAAAGCAGCTGCTCCAGGTGCTGCGTGCGAAGGTGTTGTCGATCAGGACCTCGACAAAATACGTCGCGGCCATCACGACCAGGGCTACAACCCAGCTCACGGGGTTGTCCCAGACAAAGAACATGCCCACCCAC
Source organism: uncultured Collinsella sp. (assembly GCA_902492855.1). Classification (GTDB taxonomy): domain Bacteria; phylum Actinomycetota; class Coriobacteriia; order Coriobacteriales; family Coriobacteriaceae; genus Collinsella. The sequence continues at coordinate 3,032 of CABUMU010000001.1, forward strand.
ATCAAAAACAGCACGGTCTCGCACCAGTGCATAAGGGTCATCTTGGCCAGCGTGCCGCCGCTCATCTCGGTGGCGACGCCCTGGACGATCTCCTGATGCGCATGATGCGAGTACGAAAGGTCAAACGGCGACTTGCGCAGCTTGATGGTAAGCACCGCGAGCAACGCGAGGAAAATGGGCGCGCTGTGCACGATGATGGGGACCGACTGCCCCGTCACGGCGATGGAATCAAAGCTGTCGGTGGCAAGGTACAGGCCCACGCTCATCAGCAAAACGGCGGGCTCGTAACTCATGACCTGCAGCAGCTCACGGTCGGCGCCGACCTGGGCAAACGGACTTTGCGTCGAGGCGGACGCCAGCACCACAAAGATCGCGGCGAGCGTCACCATAAAAGCGCACAGCAGCGTGTTGGAGCCCGACACAAAGATGCCGCCGCCAACGACGGTAAAGATGAGCGCGCACGCCATGTAGGTATCGTCCATGGTGTTTACGCTGGCAGGGGCTTTGCGCAGGAGCTTGGCAACGTCGTAGAAGGGCTGCAGCAGGCGCGGGCCCACGCGGCCCTGCATGCGGGCCGAAAGCTTACGGTCAACGCCGTCGATCAGGCCACCCACAAACGGCGCCAGCAAGGCAAACGCCACGGTGCCAATAAAAATGCCCACGACGCCCGAACCCTCGAAATACTTGCCGCGCAGCACCGAGGGCGCGCTCATGGCAAGTCTCTCGGGCCCAATCCACGCGCAACACAGCAGCGCAAACAAGATGATGCTGCAGCACACGACGCTACCCGCGGGGCCAATACGCTTCTCGCCAAGGGCGTCCTCCGAGTACCAATTGCGCTTTTCGGCCTTCACCTCGTGCCCCATCGAGCCGCGGAAATGGCGATATTTGTCGGTTCCCACGCCCGAAAGATATACGTTTACATGCGGTTTGTTGCTCACTCGGAATGAAGTCAGCAGCACCACGGCGATAAACGCCACGATAACCACCATCAGGTACATGGCGTCCTTGCCAATAACGTACGGCACGCGGCCAAACACCATGGCCAAGTAAGGCGACACCAGACCGCTCGAGATAACCGGGAACGCCACGCAGCACAGAATCAGCAGCGCGGCGACGGTGTTGAGGGCCATCCATTCGGTCTTATGGACATTGACCTCAACGTTTTGAGCCGTGGGGTCGACACCCGAAAGCTTGGCAAGCCACTTGCCCCAGAAGAAGAACGTCGCGGCCGAGCCAAAGGCAAGCACCATGATCATGAGCACGTTGCCGGTCTGCGCGAACGCCACCAGAGCGCCCCACTTGGACACGAGCATGCCAAACGGCGCCACAAACATGCCCATGATGCCCAGCATCATCAGGCGCGTCAGGTGCGGCATGCGGCTGAACATACCGTCCATGTCCTCGATATTGCGGCTGCCGATATGATGCTCGGCCGTGCCCACGCACAGGAACAGCAGCGACTTTGCCACCGTGTGGAACAGGATCAGGAAGATGGCCGCCCATACGGCCTCGGGCGCGCCGACACCCAAGCAAGCACTGATGAGGCCCAAGTTGGAAATGGTGGAGTACGCGAGCACGCGCTTGGCATTGCTCTGCGAGATGGCCATAAGGGCAGCGAGCAAAAACGTGATGGCGCCCACGCTCGTGACCATAAAGCCGGTCACGGGATAGATGGCATAGAGCGGGCTCAGCTTGACCATCAGGAACACGCCGGCTTTGACCATGGTTGCCGAGTGCAGCAGGGCGCTCGTGGGCGTGGGGGCAACCATGGCACCCAACAGCCAAGTGTGGAACGGCATCTGTGCGGCCTTGGTGAGCGCGGCGAGCGACAACAGGATGACCGGCATCACCAGCAGCGCGGACTGCGCGGTTCCGGCGCCGGAAAGCTCAATCATGCCCGAGATGGTCAGCGGCATGCCGTTCACGTGCAGGTACATGAGTCCGGCCAAAAACGCGATGCCGCCCAGCATGTTGAGGATGATCTGGGTAAAGGCGTTTTTAATGGCCTCGGGCGTGCGCGTGTAGCCAATCATAAGGAACGAGCACACGGTGGTGATTTCCCAGCCGCAGAACAGCCACTCAAGGTTGTCGCTCGTCACGATGACGAACATGGCCGAGAGGAACAGGAACATAAGCGCCAGGAACTGCGGGCGACGGTCGGGCGCGGTCTGCCCGCGCAGCGCGGCCTCGTGCTCGTCATGGGCCTGGAAGTCCTTCATGTAGCCCAGGGCATACACGCAGATAAGGCTGCCGACAATGCCGACGGCGAGGACCATGATTACGCTCATGTAGTCCAGGTAGAGCGGGGTTGCGGTGACGGCTTCGGTCGCGGGCAGCGTCATGGCTGCAAAGGCGAGCGAGCCCACCAGCTGGACTATGCCGAGCACCGTGGTGAGCGCGTTCCTATATTTGAACGCGTTGTACAGGATGACGGCGCACAGGATGACATCGATGGCGGAGCTGATGATCGAGAGCACATGCGAGGTGCCCGGTGCCACCTCGAAGCTCTGCGGACCCGTGCCAAAAAACATGACGGCGACTACAACTGTCACCGCCATAATAATGCCGGAACCTATGAGCCCCACCGCATCGCGGGCGCGGTCACCGCGCGCGAGCAGCATGCCCAGCGCCGGTACCAGCGGAAACAGGGTAAGGAAATACAGTAGCGTCATACCATCACTCCCCCATGCAAAAACGCTGCAATTGTTTAACGTTATAGCTCAATTGAGGAGTAGCGGCGGCAGGTTTTCGGTCAACTGGGGAGTTTTAGGCGTACGGGGCAAGGGCACGTCCGCTTTGGAGCAGTGGCACGGCAAGAAAAATGCGCCCCTGTGGGCGCACCATCCCGTTCGCTATTCCGCCTTTTTAACGCGCGGCTTGCGACCGCGCGGCTTATCGATAAGCGCGTCGGCGCCGCCATCGCGATACTGACGACACCAGGCCTTGACCGAAGACTCGCTGGGAATCTTGTGCTTGATCATGGCCTCGCGAACCGTCAAGCCGTTTTCCAGACGGTCCTTAACCACGGCGAGCTTTACGTCGAACGAATAGGTGTGATGACGAGCGCCCGCATTGAGCACGGCGTCGGCACCGCCCACGGCATATGCGCGGGCCCACTGACGAGCCGTGGCCTGGGGAATGCCAAGCTCCGCGGCGAGGGCGCGGTGACCGACCCCCTCTTGGAGGATCTCGACGGCGCGCTGCCTAACCTCGGGCTCATGCGTGCGAGTCCTAGTTGCTTCCGACATACCTGCCACTTCTTAGCCTTAACCGTTAATCTGCTTTCTTACGTGCATGTTAGATAGTAGCATTTTGCTGTTTGCTCAAAGCAGTTAATTAAAATAGACGCGGCGTTATCTGGGCATTTGGCACCAAATTACGACATTTCTTTATCGATTATTTACGCTGGTAGCTGACTCGCAGCTAATCGTCATTCGCTTGTCAACAAAATTGGCATCTCTTTATGTCCTTTGGTATAGAGGATATGGTTATTAACCCCTCCCCCAATATTTTTGAGTGATCTGCAAGGCAGTAGACGTCCTCACTCCTCATGATTACCGCGCATTGCCATCCACCGGAGCAAAACAAAAAGGGCGGGACCTGCTGCGCTTGCAGGCCCCGCACCGGTTGGCACCCGACGAGACACAGCCGGGCGAAACGGATCCGTGCTACCGTCCCGCCTGGCCGCGATGTTCAACTACAGCTCGTTGGCCGCGTGATACGCCGTGCGAATGGCGCTCGCAATGTCGGCGGTGCGCTCGCCCGAGCAGTCGCCCACGCAGGTCACGGGCACCGTCACGCCGTCCAGGTCAAACGCGTTGGCCTTGGAGCCCACGGCCATCACCACGTAATCGCAGGCGATCTTCACCGGCTCCTCGGCGCCGTCCTCGGTGGTGCGAATGGCCTCCACGCCCTCGTCGGTAATGGAGGTCAGGCGGGTCTTCACGTGCTGCTCCACGTTATGCTCTGCAAAGTCGCTCATAATCAGCGGCAGAATGGTCTCGGACTCGCCCGCGGCAATCTTGTCGAGCATCTCGACAATCGCCACCTCGCAACCGTGCTGCAGCAGGTACTCGGCAGTCTCGGTGCCCACCAGGCCGCCGCCAATGACAGCGACGCGGCCCGTAAGCTCCACCTTGCCGGCCAGCACGTCCCAGCTCGAGACAACCTTGTCCGAATCGGCACCCGGAACGGGGATGACCACGTCGTGCGCGCCCACTGCCACAATCGCGGCGTCGGCGGCGTTGAGATCCGCGGGGCTGGCGGCATGGTTGAGTTCAACTTTCACGCCCAGGCCGGGCAGAATCTTCTCGTAGTACTCGACCGAGCGCATGATCTCATCCTTACGCGGAGGCGCGGCCGCCAGCACAATCTGGCCGCCCAGATGATCGCTCGCCTCGTAGACGGTCACGTCGTAGCCGCGCTTGGCCGCCACGCGCGCGGCCTCCAGGCCGGCAATACCGCCGCCCACCACGGCAATCTTCTTGTCGCCCTCGCCCGGCTTGATAGCGATGGTCGCCTCGTCGCCGTTCTCGGCATTGAGCACGCACGAGATGTACTTGCGGTTTTGAATCGCGTCGACGCAGCCCTTGTTGCAGTTGAGGCACTCGCGGATGGGCTCGCCCGTGGCGGCCTTCAGCGCAATGTCGGGGTCGCACATGAGCGAACGGCCATAAGCGATGATATCGGCGGAGCCGTCTTCCAGAATCTTCTCGCCGGCCTCAACCGAGACAACGCGGCCGACGGTTGCCACCGGCACGGAGACCAGGGCCTTGACGCGCTCGGCCACGGGCAGCGTCCAGTTGTAGGGCATGGCGCCCATGGGCGGAATGGTGTCGCCCATGTTGCCGGTGTGGTTGGCCTGTGCGACCTGAATCATATCGATGCCCGCGCCCTCGAGCAGCTTGGCAAACTCGCAGGCCTCGTCGGGCTGCAGGCCACCCTTGCCGCGCGGCGTGCCGTCGGGGTTCTCCATGATCACGGGGAGCTTGTACTCCACCATCAGCTGCGGCGCGGCTTCCTTAATGGCAGCGACGACCTCCAGCGCGTAGCGAACGCGGTTCTCGAACGAGCCGCCGTACTCGTCGGTGCGCTGGTTGAGGATTGCCGAGCACAGCGAACCCACCAGACGGTCGCCGTGGACCTCGATGGCATCGATCCCGGCCTGCTGCGCGCGAGCGGCCGAGGCAGCGATGGCCTCCTTGATCTGGGTAAGCTGCTCTACGCTCGCCTCGTTCACAAAGTGCTGCATGTCGTGGTGCAGCTTGGCGTAGGCCTGGTTGCGAATCTCGTTGGACTCGGCCATCTTGGCGGCAAAGGTCTCCTCGTCGCCAGCGGCCTTGGCCTCCTGCGCGGCCTTGGCGGCAGCCATGGATCCCATGACCATGCGGCCGACACCGGGCACGTCGTACTCGGGGTGGAACAGCTGCAGCGCGACCTTGGCGCCGTGCTTGTGGACGGCATCGGCCAGGGCCTTAAACGTGGGGATCTGGGCGTCGGTTGCCAGCTTGGGCGTGGGGCTTGCGGTCATGACGGGAGCAACGTCGCCGATGACGATGTAGCTCACGCCGCCACGGGCCAGGCGCTCGTAAAAAGCCAGGCTGCGCTCGCCAATGGAGCCGTCACGCTCCTCGTAGCCGGTGGTCAGCGGCGGGAACATAATGCGATTTGTGAGCTCAAGGGGGCCAACCGTAATGGGCTGGAGCAGCTTGGATGCAGGTGCGGTCATGGACATTCCTCTCTTGTAGGCGCGGCGGCGATGGTGTCGCGTAGTTGTCTAGAGGATATGGCATGGGGGCACAGCGGTACAACGAAAATCGGCGAATATCAGGTGGCGGCAGGCAGATGGGGATGGGCGGGGCGGCCCGTCGGTTTATCTCAATCTGTAACAGTTACGCGGCAAAACTGGGTCTTACTGTTACAGATCGAGACATTCCTCTCGGCCCATCCTCAACAATCTAGATCTGTAACAGCTAGGCCCACTTTTGGCCCCTATCTGTTACAGATCGAGACGAACCAAACCCGCCTGCTAGAAAATCTCAATCTGTAACGGTTACTCGGCAAAAACCGTCCCTCGTGTTACAGATTTAGACAAACGGGGCCCAACCCACCGGTATATCTAGATCTGTAACACCTAGCCGTCCAAATCGGGTCTAAATGTTACAGATTGAGATTTTGTTTGAGAGGCCGAGAATTGGACCGAATACACAGCCCCGGAATAACAAAAAAGCTCGCCGGCTAGGCCGACGAGCTGCAAGTTCTTGGTCGCGGGGGCAGGATTTGAACCTACGACCTCCGGGTTATGAGCCCGGCGAGCTACCAGACTGCTCCACCCCGCAATGTCTGGGCGCCTCATGTGCGCAAGAAAGAATATTACGTGGGAGTTCGGTAAACGGCAAGGAAAATCTCGTAGAGCATAATTCCTTCATATTTATACCCCTCAACCCATATCACCGTAAACGAATCGTAGCCTGGCGCCGTCGTCGGCGCGTATACAATGGTGCGCGTCCTTTTACGCCGACACCTGGAGTAGACATGCTGCTCGCTATCGATATGGGAAACACGCAGACGGCCATGGGCCTGTTTGACGGAGACGAGCTGGTGCAGTCGTGGCGCATGCCCACCGACCGCTCCTATACCGCCGACGAGATCCACGTGCGCCTGATGGGCTTCTTTAAGATGTACGACCTCTCGCTCGGCGCGGTCGACGCGATCGCCTTTGCCGGCGTGGTGCCACAGCTCTCGCGCGAGTGGCACGCCGTGGCCAACCGTATCGCGGCAGACGCCATCGTCATTGGGCCGCAGACGGCGGCCGTGACCAAGCTGCGGGCGGCGCGCCCCCAGGCCGTTGGTGCCGACCGCATCGCCAACGCCGTCGCTGCCGAGACCTTCTACGGCGCCCCGGCGATCGTGGTGGACTTTGGCACCGCGACCAATATCGACGTCATCGATGAGGACGGTTATTACATTGGCGGAGCGATCGCGCCGGGCATTCGCATCTCCATGGACGCGCTTGCCGCCCGTGCCGCCAAGCTCGCCAGCGTGCCGCTCGAGGCGCCCGAGCACGCCATCGGCCGCGATACCGAGGAGTGCATCAAGGTCGGCGCCGTAACGGGCGCCGCCGCCATGGCTGAGGGCCTGGTCGCGCGCATGAAGCGCGAGCTGGGCCGCGAGGATGCCACCGTTATCGCCACGGGCGGTCTCGCCAGCATCGTCGCCGATTCGACCGATGCCTTCGACGTGGTCGACGGCCAACTCACCATCAAGGGCATCTGCGAAATCTACCGCCGCATGCAGGAGCTGGGATAGAGCAGGGGCTTAAGTCAAGCAAGCCCGATGCCACAGTCCCCGCAAATGCTCGCCAAGCCTATTCCTCAAAACTGAAAAATTTTCAATTTTGAGGAATAGGGCTTTCTGCTAGGCCTCGTCGCACAGCCACCTCGCCAGGTCCACGATCTGCACCCCATTGCGGTCCGTGGCCTCGTGATGCGTGCGGGCGAGAATCATCTTGGGGTACGCGTCGCCAATGCTCAGCAGTGGTGAAATCTCGCGTTCAAATGTCTTATCCGAGCTGATGTCGTCGCTCACCTGAATGTAGAGCTTCTCGCTTCGCTTGATTGCTACAAAGTCTATTTCCTTTTTATAGAGCACGCCGACGTATACCTCGTATCCGCGGCGCAGCAGCTCGATTGCCACCATGTTCTCGTATACGCGTCCCCAATCCATATCACGTGTACCGAGCAGCGCGTATTTGAACGCGTGGTCTGCCAGGTAATACTTCTCGCCGCTCTTAAGGTATTTTTTGCCGTGGATGTCGTACCGACGAACTTTATAGAAGGCAAACGCATCGCACAGGTACCCCATGTACGTGCCGACCGTCTTGTTCGTAATCTTTAGCCCATCCGCATTTAATGCATCAGTAATGTTGCGTGCCGACGTAATGTTGGAAACGTTGTCCATCATGTAATCGGCAATGCGCAGCAGCGCCGATTCGTTTCTCACGTTATGCCGCTGCACGATATCTCTCACAATGAGCGTCTTGAAGACGTTGGAGAGATATTGATAGCGCTGCTCCTGCAGTGGATAAGGGTAAGAGCCGGACATACCGCCGGTTCTCGCGTACTCATCGAAGTCGCGGTCGACCTCGCCCTCGTCGCCATAGAGACGATACTCCTCAAACGAGAATGGGAAAACCTCGATCTCGAACGTACGCCCCGTAAAGAGCGTCGACAGATCGCTCGACAGCAAAAAGGCATTCGATCCGGTGATGAAGATGTCGTACTGCTCGGATGCGTGAAGGCTGTTGATCGCACGTTCAAAGCCGTCGCACATCTGAACCTCATCGATAAGCAGGAAGTTTTGCTTGCCGGGCACTCGATGATCTTTTACATAGGCGAGCAACGCGTGATACTCGAGCAAGTTCTCGAACTCATCGAGGTTGTAGTTGATATGGATGACATTCGAATTGGACAGATTTGCCTCCACGTAATCGCGGAGGGCCTCGAGCAATTTTGATTTACCGCTACGACGGATGCCCGTGATGACCTTGATGTCCGGCACGCCAATAAGACTCGTCAACGTGTCCATATATGACGTTCTATTGATGAGTTTCATCGGGGCCTCCTCGCGGTCTTTTATCGCTATTCCTCAAAACTGAAAAAATTTCAGTTTTGAGGAATAGGCTCTATAGCGAATATACCTCGAGAAAGACCGAGCTGCCTTAATCCTATTCCTCAAAAACGAAAATTTTTCAGTTTTGAGGAATAGGGCGCTGGCAACCCATTCCCCAGATAGGCGAAACCCTCCCCGGCACAGGCCGAGGAGGGCTTCGTTGTCATCGTTGTCTTTGAGCGCTGGCGCCTCGCGTTACAGTCCGCGAATTCGTACGGCCTCGGGCGGAAACTCCTGCTCGCCGGCATCGGTCTTGATGGTCGCGCGGCCCCAGATGTCCAAGCCCGCAAACACGCCCACCGCGAGCGGCAAACCGTTGGGCGACACCGCCGCAACCTGGCGGCCCAGCAGCGGCACCATGTCGAAGTACTCGCCCAGCACGGGAGCCAGCGGCCCTGCGGCGCCTTGCGGCGTGTTGGCAACAGCCGCCCAGGCGTCCACGCGGGTCAGCACGGCGGCGGCCAACTCTTCGACCAGCGCTTCGTCGGCCATATCTACACCGAGCTCGCTCAGCGCCGAACGCTCAATATCCACCGTCACGGCACCGAACATGCCCGCAGCACCGGCACCGCCGTTCACGGTAACACGCGCGAACGACGTCTCAAACGCGGGCGCGCCGCACACAATGTCGCTCGGCCACTGGATACCCACCTTACCGGCAAGGCCCAACCCCGGCGTCGAAGCCGTGCCCACGAGCGCGTCCATCATGCCCATCGCGGCCACAAACGGCAGGCCATGGAAGGCATGCATGCTCACATCGGGGCGCACAACCAGCGAAAACGTCAGCGATGCATCGCCCGCACTCCACGCGCACCAGCCCGCGGACACGCCCTCGCGGCCCGCGTCACGCGCCGCGTCGAGCTCGGTACCGGCGGCAACAGCATTCATCTCGATCATCTACATACGCCCCAATTCGCCAACGATATGGCCCACGCGGTCCTCGGGCTCCTTGACCTCGACACCGTTGTAGCGGAAGAACCGCGCCGGGTCGTGCATCAGGTCCTCGAGCGGCACCAGCACAAAGTCGCGCTCGCCAATGAGAGGATGCGGCAGGCGCAGCTTTTTGCCGCCGTGGGTCTCGCCATCCATCCACAGCAGGTCCAGGTCGATGGTGCGCGGGCCGTTGACCTTGGCCTTCTTGGAGCGGTCGCGTCCCAGCTCGGCCTCGATCTTCATGAGCTCGTCGAGCAGCACCAACGGCGCCAGCTCGGTCTTGATCTCGATGACGGCGTTGGCAAACGCGTCCTGGCGCGTCTCGTAGGCCGGCTCGCTCTCGTAAATCTTGGAGGAGTTGGACACGCAGGTGAGTGGAATCTCGGCGATCATCTCGCGTGCGGCGCGAATGTTGTCGCAGCGATGCCCCAGGTTGGAGCCCACGGCCACAAACGCGCGGCGCGGCTGCGGCTTGGCAACCGCCCAGTAGCCGTTCAGGAACTGCGCAAAACCCGCGGCGTCGTGCACGCGCACGATGTTGGCACCGGCCTGGATGGCGCCCAGGCACACGCCAAACGTAGCGGCATCGCGCTCGGCGGCCTCGGTCACGCCCGAGACGGCACCCACAAAGCGCTTGCGCGACACGGCGCACATGAGCGGATAGCCCAGTGACGCCATCTTGGCAGTCTCGCGCTGGATGACGATGTCCTCGTTAGCCGACTTACCAAAGCCCGGGCCAGGATCGATGCAGATGCGGTCGCGCGACACGCCGGCATGGATGAGCGTGCGGGCCTGGTCGGACAGAAAGCCCATAACGCGGCGCATGATGGGCGCCGAATCGGGCAGGGTGAAGCGGCGGAGCTGCGAGGTGGGCACGTAGGCTTCCTCGCGGCGGGCGCTGCGGCGCATCATGGTGGCCAGGCGGTCATTGGGCTCCGATGCGGCCTCGGTGGCTGCGGGCGCGGCCTCGGGCGCAAGCGCGACGGTCTCGGCGGCAGCAGCCTGCTCGGCGGCCGGCGTCTCCTGCTCGCTTGCAGGCTCGGACGTGGGCTCCGGTTCGCCAAACGGCAACGAGGGCTGCACCACGCCGCCCGGAAGCTTGGCCTCCGGCTTAGGATCGCCCAGCAACTTGCCGCGACGGCGACGGGCCGGCTTCTCGGCCTCGCGCGCGGCCTCGGCAGCCGCCTCGCGCGCCTTCTCGGCAACAAACGCCGCTGCCGAGGTATCGAGCTGCACCGTTGCGTGCGTGCGGGTGGGCGCGGCGACCTCGCCGGCATGCATCACGATGACGCCGCAGGTGCTCGTCTTAACAAACTCGACCATCTTGGGATCGGTGAAGCCGGTCACGTCGTTGACGATCGAGGCGCCGCAGCGCACGGCCGCCTTGGCAACCGCCACATGACGCGTGTCGATCGAGACGATGGCGCCCTCCTTGGCCAGCGCGCGAACCACGGGCAGCACGCGGCGAGCCTCCTCGTCGGGGTTGACCGGGGTAAAACCAGGGCGCGTGGGCTCGCCGCCCACGTCGATGATGTCGGCGCCGGCGTCGAGCATCGCTAGGCCGTACTCGATGGCGGCGTCCGGGTCGAAGTGCTCCCCGCCATCGCTAAACGAATCGGGCGTCACGTTGAGGACGCCCATGATGCGCGGACGGTCAAAGCTGAGCTCGTACTTTCCGCACCGCCATGTCTTGCTGTCGTTCGCCATGAACATCCTCCTAAAATGCCCACGCCGCCGAGCTTGGGGAGCTGGCGGCGGGGTCGCTTTGCACTCAGTCTTTCTATTGTATCCGCGCGCGCGGGCTAGAACGCAAACGCGGCCGCGATGTCGCAAGAAATCAGCAGGTCGGCATTTGCATCCTGATCGGTGGGAGCAAGGTTGCATATGGCCAGCGTATCGCCGGTAAAGTAACGCGTAAGGCCTGCCGCCGGATACACCACGAGCGAGGTCCCGCCCACAATGAGGGCATCGGCCGCGGCGATGGCGACAACGGCACCGGTCAGCACATGCTCATCGAGCGGCTCTTCGTAGAGCACTACATCGGGCTTGATGCGGCCGCCGCACGCGGGGCACGCAGGCACGCCCGCGGCATCCTCGTGCTCGCGCGAGCAAATCCACTCGGCGCTATAGACCGCGCCGCACGACTGGCAAATGTTGCGATGGACCGATCCGTGCAGCTCGAACACGCGCTGTGAGCCGGCCATCTGATGCAGGCCGTCAATGTTTTGCGTCACCACGGCATTTAGCTTGCCGGCTCGCTCCAGCTCGGCCAGCTTGGTGTGGCAGCGGTTGGGCTTGGCGCCAAGCGCGATCATCTTGGTGCGGTAGAAGTCGAAGAACTCGGCCGGGTGCACCTCGTAAAAGCTATGCGAGAGCATGGTCTCGGGCGGGTAGGCAAACTGTTGGTGATACAGGCCGTCCACGCTGCGGAAATCGGGGATGCTACTCGCCGTGGAAACGCCCGCGCCGCCAAAGAAGACCACGCGCTTGTGGGTGCCAAACAGCTCCGCCAGCGCGGCGGAGGCCTGTTTGGGATCCGTTATTGCCTGCGTCATATGAGTCCTCCGTCCTTGTTAGTCGGGCAGCGTTGAGCGACGTCCCAGCATGCGGCCTCTAAGTCAGCATGCGCGGAGCCCACACCGCCCCTGTTGCGCTAATCTTAAGCCTGCCAACCCCGTCGAAAGGACACCATGCCTCAGACTTACACTTTCGCCTCGTGGAACGTCAACGGCCTGCGCGCCGTGCTCAAAAAGGACCCGAGCTTTATCCAGATCGCGCAGGACCTCGATGTCGATGTCTTGGCGCTGCAAGAGACCAAGTTGCAAGAAGGCCAGGTCGATATCGACCTGCCCGGCTATCACCAAACCTGGAGCTACGCCGAGCGCAAGGGCTACTCGGGCACCGCGGTCTTTAGCCGCCAGGAACCGCTGCGCGTACTGCGCGCCGATGCGCTGCCGCCCTACGCCGGCGAGGGCGAGGCGGCCGAGCTCGTCGCCCAAGCCGCGACCGAGGGCCGCGTCTGCGCGCTGGAGTTCGACAAGTTCTGGTTTGTGGATGTCTACACTCCCAACGCGCAAAACGAACTCGCCCGCATCGACGTGCGCATGGCCTGGGACGATGCCTACCGCGGCTTTTTGAACGCGCTCGAGTGCGAGACCGGCAAACCCGTCGTGACCTGCGGCGACTTTAACGTGGCGCACGAGGAGATCGACCTTAAGAACCCCAAGTCCAACCGCGGCAACGCAGGCTTTTCGGACGAGGAGCGCGGCAAGTTTACCGAGCTGCTCAACGGCGGGTTTACCGATACCTGGCGCGCGGCAAACCCCGACGTCGAGGGCGTCTACAGCTGGTGGAGCTACCGCTTTAATGCCCGCAAGAACAACGCAGGCTGGCGCATCGATTACTTTCTGGTAAGCGATTCGATCGCCGCCAACGTTCGCGACACCGGTATCCGTGGCGATATCTTCGGCAGCGACCACTGCCCCGTCACCCTCACGCTAGAGCTCTAGCCCCAAGTAATTCCTGGGGGACAGAGGAAAACAGACCATGTGACCCCTCTCCCCCTATAAGTTGCGGTGGAATAGTTCCTGTTTGGGCAGCAAATAGCCAAAAACGAGAACTATTCCACCGCAAGTTCGTGAGGGAACGCGAAATGCCTTACAGCCCGTATTTCACGACGACACGGTTAATGCGACGGCACCAGGGCTTGTACAAGGCGGCCAAAAACACGCATGTCGCGAGTCCGTGCGTAATATCGAACGGCACTGCCGTGGCAAGACGTGCCACGGCACCCGCCCAAGTAAGCGGCTGAACAAAACCGATGATGTCACACGCGTTGATCACCACGCCGTACAGCAAACCCGACGCAAAGCCGTAGGTCAGTAGCGCCGGCATGCGCACGGCTCCGTCCGCACGGTCGAACGCACCCGCATGCGCCAGCGCGCCGCCAACATAGCCAACCAGACCCCAGGCATACATCTGCCACGGCGTCCACATGCCCTGCCCAAAAAAGAAATTGCTGGTCAGCGCCGCCAGCGCGCCAACCATAAAACCATTGCGGCGACCAAGCGTCGCCCCCGCGATAATGGCGATGGCGCTCACCGGTTTAAAGTCGGGAATGGGCCCAAACAGGATGCGCCCCGCCGCCGCCAGCGCCGCGAGCACCAGCGTGGGCATAATCTGGCGCAAACCCGGACGAGATGCCTCGTAACCCGCAAAGAACAGCGCGAGCACCAGCGCCACCACGACCAGCATGGCAAGTGCCGCCTGCTCAACGCCCGCTAGCAACGCCGCAGCCATCACCGCTGGCACCGCCAGCAGCAACGGGATCTCCAGTTTTGTAAGCAGGCGCGCGACGCGATAATCCGTCATCCCATCACGCCCTATAAAACACGTTGTCGGCAAAGAAGTCGGCCGGCGGCTCCATGCAGGCGATCTCACCGTCAAACATCATGGCAATGTCATCGGCAACCTGCTCGGCAAAATCCAGATCGTGCGTGGCCATAATGACGGTGCCGCCAGCCTTCGCATGGTCACGCAGGGCGCGGGCGATGATGCGGCGGCTCTCCAGGTCCAAGCCCTTCGTGGGCTCGTCAAGCAGCAGCAGCTCGGGGCCGATCAGCAGCAGCTTTGCCAGTGCAAGCAGCTGGCGCTGTCCGCCCGAGAGGTCGTAAGGGTGGCGCGTCTCCAGACCGTCCAATCCCAGTTGCGCCGCACGCTCCCGCGCCAAGTTCTCGTCATATCCGCAGGTCGAGGCCCATTCCATCAGCTCATCGCGAACCGTCTCGGCAACCAGCAATGCTTTGGGATTCTGAGGCAGCAGCGCCGCCGAGGCCGCTCCGCGCACCACGCGGCCGCGCTGCAGCTTGGCGGTCTTCGCCAGCACCGAAAGCATTGTCGACTTACCGCAGCCGTTACCGCCCACGATCGCATGCACCGCGCCAGCCGAGAACGCCACGTCGAGCCCGCGCAGCACCCAACCGCCCGCGCGATCGCAGCGAAACCAGCCTTCCGACAGGGTGGTAGCCGACCCGCCGTGCATTTTTTGGAGTATTCTGCTTCCATCCGTGCGCGGGAAAGCTTCCGAGCCGTTTTCGAGCGACGTTTGCGCCACAAATTCTGACGATTTGTCCAATTCTGAACTTTTTTTCGCGCTCGATACGTCCCCGGGCGGCTCTGGAGAGCCCAAATTGTCCTCACGCCTGCTGAATACTCCTTTATTTGCACATCGGATGGAACCCCACCCCAACATGTCATCGGAAAACAGCGATTCTCGGCGTCCCAAAGAAGCCATATCCGCCACCTCGCGCACGCGACCGCCCTCAATCCGGTACGCACGCGTCGCATATTCGAGCATCGGCCGCGGTTGATGCGTAGCCACAACAACCGTGCAGCCCAGCTCACGGTTCACGCGAAACAACGCGTGCAGAAAATTCTTCTCGGCAACGGGATCGAGCTGAGACGTGGGCTCGTCGAGTAGCAGCACACGCGGACGCAGCGCCAAGACGGCGGCAAGCGACAGCAACTGCTTGCGGCCACCCGAAAGCGTATCGGTATCGCGATGAAGCCAGTCCTCCAGACCAAAGAAATAGCTGGTCTCGGCAACACGGCGACGCATCTCATCACGTGCTAGCCCCAAGTTTTCCAGGCCAAACGCCATCTCGTGCCACACGGTTTCGCACACGATCTGGTTCTCGGGATCCTGGAACACATAGCCCACGCGCTCCGCCGATGCCCGCACATCCATGTCGGCGACGGGCTCGCCCAGCACGCGCAGCTCGCCGGAGCGCGTACCCGCCGGCGCGATCTCGGGCTTGAGCAGCGACAGCAGCGTCGACTTGCCCGAACCGGTACCGCCAACAAGCAGTGCAAACGCACCTTGGGAAACACGCCAATCAAGCCCCTCGAGCACCGGTGCCTCGGCCCCGGGATAGGCAAAACTAAGGCCTCGCACCTCAATCGCCGGCGCGGCCGAGCCATATGCCACACCCGCCGCCGAGCTCCTATCCAACCGAGCCATCAGCCAAACCTCTTCTCATCAATCGCGTGCGACGCGCAAGGCAGCATCATCCAGGCAGCGTACACGACATAGCCCAGCCACGGCGCCGGCACCGATAGTTGCGGGTAAAACGAATACTGCATCGTCGCAGTCCACGCCACTGCCGTCGTGGCCATGCCAAACAGCGCAAGTCCAACCAGCGCGGCAACATCGCCGCGCCCCAGCCGATACCGCGCATACGTCGTTCGACGCGTCGCGGCGCCCCACCCACGGGAACGCATGGCGTCCGCGCGCTCCAGCGAATCTTCCATGCCCCAGCCCATCAACACGCTCGACGCCCGCAGGCGCGATCGCACGGGATCGGTGGGCGCGCGGCCCGGCACATCAATCGCATCCTGCACCGCCAGCACCGTACGACCGCGGCGTAAAAACTGCGGGATAAGCCTCATGCACATCGAGATCATGAGCGCAATCACCGGTGCGGCATTGCCCAGCAGCGCGAGCACCTTGTCGTATTCGAGCATCGACGCCGCGGCCTCAAACCACAGCACGCTCGCCACAAACAGCCCGCCCATGCACAGGCCGTATACCATGCTTTCCAGATACACCGCGCGCATGCCAATACGGAACAGCTCCGTCGAGCCCGAGGCGCTAAACAGCGGATTGACCAGCGCGATAATCAAAATCACCGGCAACTGCCAGCGGAGTGCGCCCAGCGTGCGGGCAGCCCCACGCGTCGCAAATCCATACGCCAGCCCGCCCGCAAGTGACAGCGCAATCAGCACCGGCTGCATCGAGAACATGGTGAGCCCCAGCGTCAGCACAATATAGAGTGCCGGCACAGCCGGATGCGACATCGAGAACGCCGCGACGGGCTCGCCGCCAAACTCCTCTTGTATGTTGTCCACGGGCACCCCCGTCCCCTCGCTCAAACGACGGCTCCGCAGCACCGCCAACGCCGCACGCAAGCAGCGCAAACGCCACGCCGGCGGCGCAAGCCTCAACCGCCGCAAACCAATCGCTACGCGCTCAACATATGCCTGCGGTATCATATTGCGCCGTGTATCGTTTCCAAACACACGTCTCTATAACGTAACAGGAGATCACATGGACGCAACCGCAATTATCCTCGCTGCCGGCGAGGGCACCCGCATGAAGTCGAACCACTGCAAGGTTTCGCACAAGATCCTGGGCAAGCCCATGGTTCAGTGGATCGTCGACGCCACCATCAAGGCCGGCTGCAGCCGCGTCGTGGTCGTCATCGGCAGCCACGCCGACGAGATGCGCGCCCTCATCGACGGCGCCTACGCCAGCAGCGCCACCAAGGTCGAGTGCGTCGAGCAGACCGAGCGCCTGGGCACCGGTCACGCCGTGAAGGTCGCGCTCGAGGCCTGCGGCATCACGCAAGGCCCCGTCGTCGTGCTCAACGGCGACCTGCCGCTCATCACCGCCGACACCGTCGCCAAGTTCGCACAGACCGTCGCTACCGGCGAGCTCGCCTGCACCGTCATGACCATGACCCCGCCCGACCCCTTCGGCTACGGACGTATCAAGCTGGGTGCCGACGGCCAGATCGAGCGCATCATCGAGCAGAAGGACTGCACGCCCGAGCAGGCCGCCACGCTTCTGGAGTGCAACGCCGGCTGCTACGCCTTTGACGGCGCGCAGCTCGCCGCCCACATTAACGAGATCGGCAACGACAACGCGCAGTCCGAGTACTATCTGCCCGACATGCTCGAAATCCTCAAGGGTCACGGCCAGGCGGTCTCCATCTTCCACTGCGATGACTACCGCGACGGCCTGGGCGTCAACAGCCGCATCCAGCTCGCACAGCTCACCGCCATCGCGCGCGACCGCATCAACGAGCACTGGATGGCCGAGGGCGTCACGTTCATCGACCCCACGCAGGCCTGGATCGGCCCCGATGCCATTATCGGCCGCGACACCGTCGTGTGGCCGCAGACGCACCTGATCGGCCACGTCACCGTGGGCGAGGAGTGCCAGCTCGGCCCCAACAGCCGCCTCACCGACACCACCGTCGGCAGCGGCTGCACCATCGATGAGACCATCGCCATCGAGGCCGTCATCGAGAACGGCGTCGACTGCGGCCCGCGTGCCTACCTGCGCCCAGGCACTCACATGCTCGACGGCTCCAAGGCCGGCACGCACGTGGAGATCAAGAAGTCCACGATCGGCGAGGGCTCCAAGGTGCCGCACCTGTCCTACATCGGCGACACGACCATGGGCTCCGGCGTCAATGTCGGCGCGGGCTCCATCACCTGCAACTACGACGGCGTCCACAAGCACAAGACCGTCATCGGCAAGGATGCCTTCATCGGTTCCGACACCATGATGGTCGCGCCCGCCCAGATTGGCGACGGCGCACTCGTGGCCGCCGGCTCCGTCATCACCGAGCCGGTCCCGGCCGACGCACTCGGTCTGGGCCGCGCCCGTCAGGTAAATATTGAGGGCTGGGCCGCCGATTATCGCCGCCGTCTGCACGAGGACGACGAGGCATAACGTTTCGCCAAGCACAAAAGGAGCCGTTCCCTGGGGACGGCTCCTTTTTCTATCGTGACCTGCGCGGCCGGATGAGTGGTCGGTTCGTGTCCGTTGACGGTAAAGACGTTATCAAGACCCGATTAACCCCGCCGCACGGTTACAATGCAAAAAGGCATCTATATGGCATTCGATGTATAAAGGAGAAGGGTAATGCCGATTAATGATCCCGAGAAGTCGGAGAATATGCGCAAGTCCATCCGCGTGTATTCCGGTTCCTCCAACCGTCCCCTCGCTCAGAAGATTGCTGAGTACCTTGGGGTCGAGCTTTCGGGCCTTACGCTAAAGCAGTTCGCCAACGGTGAGATTTACGCCCGCTACGACGAGACCGTCCGCGGCGCCGACGTCTTCCTGATTCAGTCCGTGGCCGGCGGCAACGTCAACGACATGCTCATGGAGCTGCTCATCGCCACCGACGCTGCCAAGCGCGCATCCGCCCGCTCCATCACTGCCGTTATCACCCACTACGGCTATGCCCGCCAGGACCGCAAGGCCGGCCCGCGTGAGCCCATCACCGCCCGCCTCGTCGCCAACCTGCTCGAGCGCGCTGGCGTCAACCGCATCATCACCCTCGACCTGCACCAGGGCCAGATTCAGGGCTTCTTCGATATCCCGGTTAACCACCTGTCCGCGCTGCCGCTGTTTGGCCAGTACTACAACGACATGCACTTCGACACCGACAACCTGGTTGTCGTCTCCCCCGATGTGGGCCGCGCCAAGGCCGCCAAGAAGCTGTCCGACATGCTCGGCTGCGACCTGGCCATCGCCCACAAGGGCCGTCCGCGCCACAACGCCGCCGAGGTCATGGGCATCATCGGTGACATCAAGGGCAAGACCTGCATCATCAACGACGACATGATCGACACCGCTGGCACCCTGTGCGCCAACGTCAAGGAGCTCAAGGCTATGGGCGCTGGCGACATCTACGTCTGCGCCACCCACGGCATCTTCTCCGGTCCGGCCATCGAGCGTCTGAACGACGCCCCGATCGTCGAGTGCCTCGTCACCGACGCCATTCCCGTCGAGGTCGGCGGCAAGATCAAGACCATCTCGGTCGCCGAGGAGTTCGCTCAGGCCATCTCCGCCGTTTACCACGAGGAGCCCGTCTCCACGCTCGTCGGCGGCGACTTCGCGCTGTAATCCAGCGTGCATCTCATCATCTTTGGTGTTTTTAAAGGGTCGGAAGCTCGCTTCCGCCCCTTTTTCTACCCCTCGACAACCTTCCCTGGACAATTAGTTCAGATACGTATTTTTTTTAAAGCTCCAAAGGCCGTTCTGAGCTCCCCGGCGAACGCCATACTGCCCAAAGCTCATCGCTTTCGAGTACGACCGCCGCATATTTACCCTCAAATCGCCCTCGAAAGCCCTTAGAAACGCCTCGAACGCCCGCCGTCTTATACGTATCTGAACTAACTGTCCAGTAGCTATCGTCAACCTTCGCGGCAGAGCTCAATTTCCTGCAATCCCCTCAACCGATTCCACCGATTTCATAACACCCAGCCGTTCATGGCGCGCAGCGCCCCGCTGAGCGAAAAGAACGGTATGGCGGTCGCATTCTGCCGCCAACTTAGTACGTTATAGCTATGACGACCGTGATTTCACATCTCTCCGCCCTCCGCGCAATTCGTCGCGCACGACGGGCGTACTCTGCCCTACCCTGGGACTCCGTTGATAGCGAACAGCAAGCACAGGCCTTGGCTGGCTGCATTCCCAACAATGACGCGATAGACTTTGGCGCACTTTCGATACTCGACGCCTGGAATGAAGATGATTCCGAACTGCTCGATCTTCTCGTTTCAAACGAAGACAACAGGCGCCCCGACAAGCGACTTCTTCAGCATATTCTCTCCGCTCCGCTTCCTGAAGGTGCAATTATGCACGTCGAGGCCGACATCTACGCTACGTCTCCTGCCATGACAGCCATGCTTTGTTCCAAGAATGAATCAGTCGCCAAAACCTTGATGCTACTCATGGAACTGCTCGGAACCTACTCCCTTCCTCCCGGGGCAACATACCCCATTGCCCATGACGACATCTGGCCCAAGGGCGATGGCTGCGCAGCGACGGGCGATCTCGATTGCTTGGGCAACCAGTCGGTGGTCGAGCAACAGAACGAAACCCGCTACGAACAGGCACACTACAAATGCGAGCCCGCCACGACCATCGAAGAGCTCGAGACTGTTGCACAGCTTGCCAAAAGCAGCTCATACACCTCATTTCGCACGGCAGTCAAGCTCGCCCGACCCGGATCTGCATCCCCAGCCGAATCCCTAATGTTTGCCGTTCTCGGAGCGCCCATGCGCTTTGGCGGATTCGGATGTTGCAGCCTGCCCATGGGAGGCCTGCTACTCAACTATCGAATCGACTTCGACACCCTTGCGGTCAACATGTCCTCGGGCATCCCCTATGCCATCTGTGACCTATATTGCCCGGCAGCCGGAGTCGACAACGAATACAACGGAATTGGGCACGAGCTTCAAAACGCTCGCATCCACGATGGCAATCGAAATAATGGCCTCAAGGCAATGGGCATCCACGTCCTGGTTATCAATCGCGACCAAATGAAAGACCTTGTTGCACTCGAAGCCTTCGCCCAAACGATGCATCGACTCGCGGGAGTCCGATTCCGATACCGTATCAAGGGCTATCGCAAGCGTCAGGCCGCTTGGCTCAACGCCCTGCGGGCCGGAATCAGCCTTGCGCCGGTCTAAACGGCGAATCACCCGCGCGCCGCCGAACAGGACTGGACAGTTAGTTCAAATACGTATAAATGGACACATTGAATTAGGCTGTTTTGCGGCTATCTCTATACCATTCGCCCTATTTGAAGGCAGGGCAGACTTCAAAACAGCGCCATATGGACTAACTAAAGCTCCAAAACAACGTATCGGCATTGAATTGAGCACTTCGAGTCCTCAGAACTTATACGTATCCGAACTAACTGTCCACCTCTGATTTCGACGGCCGTCCAAACGCCCCTAAACGCCCTCAATTACCCTCCATTTGACAGCGGCAACAGGGTCGCTCACCATAGCAGGCGACAAATCGACGAAAGGAAGCACATGGCAGCTGCACAGCCGCTTAAGATTCGCATGGTTGCCGGGCTTGGCAACCCTGGCGAGGAATATGCCGAGACCCGCCACAACGCCGGCTTTAAGGCAATCGACGAGCTGGCCCGTCAGGCCGGCGTCACGTACTGGAAAAACCAAGCAGGCGCCGAGGTCGCGCTCATCAATATCAACGATGCTGAGGAAGAGGGTGGCAAGCGCCAGATTGTGCTGGTCAAGCCGCAGTCGTACATGAATACCTCGGGCGGCCCCATCTCCAAGCTCTGTCGCGAGTACAAGATCAAGGCCGAGGAGCTGCTCGTAATCCACGACGAGCTCGATATTCCCGCCGGCGACGTGCGTGTTAAGGTGGGCGGCGGCCATGCCGGTCACAACGGCCTGCGTTCCATCATCGACAAGATGGGCAGCCGCGACTTCAGCCGCATCCGCACCGGCATCGGCAACCCTCCCGGCAAGATGGCCGTCGCCGACTACGTTCTTAAGCAGCTGCGCGCCCGCGAGGCCGAGGATTTCCAGGACACCTGCGCCCGCGCGGCCGACGCCGCCGGCCTGGCGATCGTGCACGGCGTGGTCTATGCCCGCGACCATGTCAACGGCGCCGCCTCCGCCAACGGCAAGCACTAAAACCTATCATTTAGGAACAGGTTTATTTTGGCAGGTTTTACCTGCGGAAACGCCCCAGTTGCGGCATCGCAATCAACCGCGCGCCGACATACATGCATAGCACCCCAAAGGGGGCCGGCCTCATCACAACCCGAGGCCGGCCCCATTTGCCGTTTTACCTGATAAAACCGACCAAAATAAACCTCTCCCCCTTTGGTAGGCCAAAGTGGATAAACCCTGCTCCCAACCGCCGAAGACACACGTAAGTGACATGTCCATGAGGGTATAATTTGCACCGTATGTCTGCACAACGCCTGTGCACGTACGGTTTTATTCGGGCTACCGTCCATTTCCGTGGAGGCACGGTTCGGCGGCCCTAACAAGAGAGGGGTTCTATGTATAAGATCCTGGAGAAGACGCAGTTCTCGGAGAAGGTGTTCAAGTTCCGCATCGAGGCGCCCGCAATCGCCAAGCATGCGCACGCTGGACAGTTCCTCATGGTTCGCGCCAACGAGACGGGCGAGCGCGTCCCGTTTACCCTGGCCGGCTGGAACGGTGACGAGGGCTGGGTCGAGTTCATCTTCATGGTGATCGGCAAGACCACCGAAATGCTTTCCACCTACGAGGCCGGCGAGTCGCTGCGCGACGTCGTGGGCCCGCTGGGAGTTCCCACCGAGATGGCCGAGGGCCCCTGCGCCGTCATTGGCGGCGGCGTCGGCCTGGCAATTGCCTTCCCGGTCGCCAAGCACCTGGTCGAGACCGGTCACGAGGTGCACGCCATCATGGGCGCCCGCACCAAGGACCTCCTGCTCATGGAGGACCAGTTCCGCGAGCTCCTCGACGAGGACCACATCCATATCACCACCGATGACGGCTCCTACGGCGAGCAGGGCGTTGTCACCGCTCCGCTGGAGCGCCTGCTGCAGGACAAGGCCGTGAGCCAGGTCTTCTGCGTCGGCCCCGTTCCGATGATGAAGTTCTCGACCCTCACCGCCCAGAAATACGACACCCCCATCACCGCGTCCCTCAACCCCATCATGGTTGACGGCACCGGTATGTGCGGCTGCTGCCGCGTCGAGGTGGGCGGCGTGACCAAGTTCGCTTGCGTCGACGGCCCCGACTTCGATGCCACCCTGGTCGACTGGGACGACCTTCGTGCCCGCCAGGCCGCTTACCGTTCCGAAGAGGGCGAGTCCCTCAAGGCCTATGAGGAAAAGAGCTGCGCATGCCACTAGTTAACGGTCGTTTCGTTGCCGATATGAAGTCGCCCCGCACCCCCGATAACGAGGAGCCGGCTGCCGAGCGCGCCTGCGACTTCCGCCCCGTCGACAAGGGCTTCACCGAGGAGATGGCGCTGGCCGAGGCTGAGCGCTGCCTCAACTGCAAGAAGCCGTTCTGTGTTGAGGGCTGCCCCGTCAACATCAACATTCCCCGCTTTATCGAGCAGATCCGCGCGAAGGACTTCGGCGGCGCTCTCGATACCATCCGCGAGGACTCCATGCTTCCCGCCATCTGCGGCCGCGTCTGCCCGCAGGAGAACCAGTGCGAGGGCAAGTGCATCCGTGGTAAGAAGTCCGAGCCCGTGGCCATCGGCCAGCTCGAGCGCTTCCTGGGTGACCGCCCCGAGCTCGCCTCCACGCCCAAGATGGCCCCCAAGAACGGCAAGAAGGTCGCCGTCGTTGGCTCCGGCCCGTCCGGCATCACCTGCGCCGGCGAGCTCGCCCGCAACGGCTTTGACGTTACCGTCTTTGAGGCCTTCTTTACCGGCGGCGGCGTGCTGGTCTACGGCATCCCCGAGTTTCGTCTGCCCAAGGCAGTCGTCAAGCGCGAGATCGACGGCCTGGAGGACATGGGCGTCAAATTTGAGTACAACTCCGTCGTGGGCAACATGGCCACGGCCGAGGAGCTGTTCGAGCAGGGCTTCGACGCCATCTACGTGGCGACCGGCGCCGGCCTGCCCAAGTTCCTCAACGTCCCCGGCGAGAACCTGCCCAACGTCTTCTTCGCGAACGAGTACCTCACCCGCGTGAACCTGATGAAGGCCAACAAGTTCCCCGAGTACGACACCCCCACCAAGCACGGCAAGAACGTCGTCGTCTTTGGCGGCGGCAACGTGGCTATGGACGCCGTCCGTACCGCCAAGCGTCTGGGCGCCGAGCACGCCATCATCGCTTACCGCCGTACCGAGGACGAGATGCCCTGCCGTCGCGCCGAGCTGCACCACGCTAAGGCCGAGGGCGTCGAGGTTCTGCCGCTCGTCTCCCCGCTCGAGTTTGTCGCTGGCGAGGACGGCTCCGTATGCGCCGTCAAGGTCCAGAAGATGGAGCTCGGCGAGCCTGACGAGTCCGGCCGTCGTCGCCCGGTGCCCATCGAGGGCGCCATCGAGGAGATTCCCTGCGACGTCGCAATCTCGGCTATCGGCACCAACGCCAACCCCTTCGCAAAGAAGATCGGCGGCAAGATGGAGCTCAACAAGTGGGGCTACATCGTTGCCGACGAGGAGACCGGCCAGACCACCGATCCCCGCATCTGGGCCGGCGGCGACATCGTCACCGGTGCCGCTACGGTCATTCTGGCGATGGGCGCCGGCAAGAAGGCCGCTGCCTCCATCACCAAGAGCCTGCTGGGCGAGTAATCACCTACAGCGCTAGCCACCAAACGGCAAAGTCCCCGTCGAGCACACGCCCGGCGGGGACTTTTTCTATGCCGGCCGACCGACCGCCACAAAGGGGACAGGCACCTTTGTGGCGGTTTTGGTCGGTTAGCCTTCGAGTTGGGCCACCTTGTAGCGGTAGGCTGCGGCAATAACGTCTTTGCAACCCTCGCGGCCCAGCTTGGCGCGGTTGACGACGATGTCTTTACCGCTCGTCATCTTCCACTTTCCGGCACTGTAGCGCTTATAGAACGCCTCGCGCGCCTTCTGCTGTTGCTTGACCAGCTTGGCACCCTTCTTTTTGTTAAGGCCACGCTTTTTGCGCACGATCTCGACGCGGTCCTCAAAGGGGGCTGTCACCAACACGGCAATGTGGTTGGGGTTGTTGCGCAGCAGGTAATCGGACAGACGGCCTTCGATAATGCAGCTCTCGGTCTCGCCCAGATCCAAAATCACCTGGCTCATCTTTTGGAACAACTTATCCGAGTACGAACGCGCATCGTAGCGGTCGGGCAGAAACGCCATGTTCTCCACGGCCAGGCGCTCGTCGTAGGCGGCCATCTTGTCGAGCGACTCGCCCGCGCGCAGCGAAGCACGCACCAGCAGCTCGTTATCGTACAGCGGAATCCCCAGCTCATCGGCGAGGATACGACCAATCTCGTGGCCCTCGGCGCCAAAGTCGCGCGCGATGGTAATGACCACAGGATTCTTCTTATTCTCCAGATCGCTCATCGCGATTCCTTTCTCTATGTGACAAAGGGGCTGTCCCTTTGCCACATTCTACGCTGCCACCATTCGCCTCTGATATGCGCGAACCAGCAGCGAGATACCAAAGTTGAGCACAAAGTACATCGCGAAAACCAGGCCGTAGAGCATAAGAACCTGCGACAGGTCGATCGCGTGGGCCATCACGACGTTTGCCGTGTACATGAGCTCGGCCACGTTAATGCCCGAAAGATACGAGCTGTCCTTGATGACGGTCGTGCACTGGCTAAACAGCGCCGGAATGATCGTCTTAAACGTCTGCGGCAGAATGATGTAGCGCATGGTGGCAAAAAAGCCGAAGCCCTGGCTCTGCGCCGCCTCAAACTGGCCACGTGGAATCGAGTTGAGACCGCCGCGCACAATCTCGGCCATAACAGCGCTGGTAAACAGCGTAAAGGCGATGGTCGAAATCACAATGTCCAAACCCTGCACCGTAAAGTAGATAAACAGAATCCACAGCAGGTTCGGCGTGCAACGGAACAGTTCGATATAGGCGCTCACCAAAATACGGAATGGACGGGGCGCATAGCTCTTAACGAGCGCCAGCACCGTGCCAAAGATGAGCGAGAAAAAGATCGACAGCGCCGAGATCTCGATCGTCTTAACAAAGCCGCCCCAAATGTAGAGCAGGTTGGTCGCGTTGAAGATTTCCATGCGCTAGGCCTCCTCTACGTTGTCGAGTCCCAGCTCGGCCAGGCTCACGCCGCGCGGACGCTCCTTGGAGCGGCGCTCGAGCCACTGCACCAGCATGGCGAGCGGAAAGCAGATGATGAAGTACATAAGGCAGCAGACGATATATCCCTGCAGGTAGCCGTACAGACTCACAAAGTTGTCGGAACGGTACATAAGGTCGCCGCCGGCCACGAGCGCCAGCACCGACGTGTTCTTGACCAGGTTGAGCGCCTGGTTACACAGCGGCGGCAGAATGATCTTGAACGTCTGGGGCAGCACGATGTACCAGTACGCCTGCGCACGGGTGAAGCCCTGGCTCTGGGCCGCCTCCATCTGACCGCGCGGAACCGCCTCGATACCAGTGCGGATGACCTCCGAAATGTAGGCCGCGTGATACAGACCCACGCCCAAGAAGCCCAGCACGAACGGCGCGATGCGCACCGGCTGGTCGGCACCGGTTATGGCCTGCAAAAACTGCGGACCGGCCATGTACATAAAGAGCACCTGCACGGGCAACGGGGTGTTCTGGTAAAACTCCACGTACACGCGGCTTATGGCGCGCAGCACGCGCGAGCGAGTGGTAGAGAACACGCCCAGCAGCGTGCCCAGCACCAGCGACAACAGCAGGCCGGCAACGACCACTTGCAGCGTCACGCCAAAGCCCTCCCAGAAGGGCCCCATATTTTGAAATGTCGTCGACCAACGGTCGGCGTCAAATAATCCTTCGAGCATTTGATTCCTTCCTTGGACGATGTGCCTATACAAGACCCCAGGTCTTGACCTCTTGGTCGAGCCAGCCGTCGGCCAGGCGATCGCAAATCACCTGATCGACCACGGCCGAAAGGTCGCAGCCCTTCTTGGTCGCCACGCCGTAGCCCTGCTCGCCAAACTTGACCTCGGGCTGCAGCAGCTCAACGGTCTCGTTCATATAACCGGCCAGCGTGGAGCGGTCCATGGCAAAGACGTCGATATTGCCGGCGTCGAGCGAACTCTTGATGATGGGGTAGCCGCTAAAGGCCCTAAACTCTGGCTTGCAGCTAAAGCCGTTGTCCTTGATCATCTGCTCGATGAGGCCCTGTGTGGTGGCACCCTGGCTCACGCCAATGACCTTGCCATCCAGATCCTCAATCGAGGTAAAGCCCGAACGCTTCTTGACCATGAGTCCCACGTAGTCGGTGCGGTACGGCGTCGAGAAATCCCAGCTCTTCTTGCGCTCGTCGGTGATGGTGTAGGTCGCCGCGACCACGTCGAGTTGGCCGTTATCGATCAGCGGGCCGCGTGTCTTGGGCGTTACGTCGGTAAACTCGACAAGCTCCTGGGCGCGGGCCTCCTTGTAGCTCACGTCAAAGACAGCAGCGGCGATCTGATAGCACAAATCGACTTCCATGCCCTCAAAGCGGCCCTTGGCGGTGTCGTAATAGCCGTAGCCGGGAACATCCTTCTTAACGCCGGCATTCAGATGGCCACGCGATTTGATGGCCGCAAGCTTGGACCCCTTGTCGGAGCCCTCGCCGCTGGTGGAGTTGCCGCAACCGGTAAGCGCGGTCCCCGTCAGCGCAAGCATGCTGGCGCCAGCCAGCTGCAAAAAGTGACGGCGCGACACGGCCGCCCTCGTCATATCCGTCATGTCCATCACCGCGCCTAGTGCAGAATCTTGGACAGGAACTCGCGGCAGCGCGGGTTTTCGGGATTATCGAAGAAGTGCTCGGGCGTGCCCTCCTCCAGGATGCGGCCGTCCTCCATGAAGATGACGCGATCGGCCACCTGGCGCGCGAAGCCCATCTCGTGCGTCACGCAGATCATGGTGATGTCCTCCTGCGCGAGCTCAATCATAACGTCTAGAACCTCCTGGACCATCTCGGGGTCGAGCGCCGAAGTCGGCTCGTCAAACAGGATGATGGGCTGCTTGGTGCACAGGGCACGAGCGATGGCGATGCGCTGCTGCTGACCACCCGAGAGATTCTGCGGATACTCACCGGCCTTATGCGCCATGCCGACGCGCTTGAGCGCGGCGATGGCGATCTCGGTCGCCTCCTCCTTGCTCTTCTTTTGCAGCTTGATGGGCGCGAGCGTCAGGTTGCCCAACACCGTCATGTTGGGATACAGGTTGAACTGCTGAAACACCATGGAACTATACTTGCGAGCCATCTCCAGGTGATTCTTTTTGGTGAGCGGTGTACCGTCAATGATGACCTCGCCCGACGTGGGCTCCTCAAGATAATCGACGCAACGGATGAGCGTCGACTTGCCAGAGCCGGAAGGCCCGATCATTACGAGTTTCTCGCCGCGCTTGACGGTAAGGTTGATATCTTTGAGCACATGCAGATCGCCAAAGTACTTGTTGAGATGCTTGATCTCGATCATGTCTGCCATGAATGTCCCTTCCCTGCGTTTACATGAGTTGAACTATTGTACGGAAAGAACCACGTTTCCGCAGCCCACACTACATTCCCGTAAAGAACCCGCAACCTTCCACCCACTCATTGGGGACAGCCCAGCAAAAAGGGGCGCGACCATGACGGCCACGCCCCTCAACATCAACCATGTACCGCTCGGCCCCTACGCAAGCTTTGCGCCGACGATCTTTGCTGCTGCCGGCTTGTCGAAGTTGCCGCCGGTGGCCTTGCCGAGTGCGCCCATAACCTGGCCCATTTGCTTCTTGGACGTGGCGCCCAGCTCGGCGATGACCTGCTCGATCAGAGCCTCGAGCTCCTCGCCCGAAACCTGCGCGGGCAGCAGGCTCTCCAGAATCTTGACCTGCTCGGTCAGGTTGTCGGTACGCTCCTGGTCGGTACCGGCCTTAATGGACATCTCCAGCGTCTCGCTCGTCTGCTTAATCAGACGCTTGATCATGCTGTTGACGTCTTCCTCGGTCACGTCGCGGCGCTCGTTAACCTCGATATTCTTCACCTCGGCCTTGACCTGGCGAATGATAGACAGGCGAACCTTGTCCTTGGCCTTCATGGCCGCGATCATTTCCTTCTGCAGCTCTTCGTTAGTCATCTGCAAATCCTCCTCAATAGTGCGGGCGGCACTCACGCGAGCGCCGCCCCATGATTACTTAGTCGTCGACGAATCGTCGGTCGGACTCTTGGTGACGCCCTTCAGGCTGACGTTGTACGGCACGTCCTTGGGCATGGGGTTAACGGTGATGTCGGCGTCCTTCTTGTACTGCTCCAGCCACTCGCTGTACGCGGTGCTTGCCGCCTGCGTCTTCACCACGTTGGAGACGTACTTCTTGATCTCCTTGGGCACCTGCTTAATGTCATCGACCTGATTATCGACATGGAAGTAGTCGGTGCACTTGATGATGTGATAACCATAGGTCGACTCGACGACGTCGCTCACATCGCCCTTATTGAGTCCCCCGAGTGCCGCCTGATAGCTGTCGACGAAGGTAGTGAGCTTGTCCCAGCCCACATCGCCCTTCTTCTCCTTGGAGCCGGTGTCGTCAGAGTACTGCTTCACGGCATCCTCAAAGCTCAGCTCGCCGGAGTTGATCTTGTCCAGGCACTCCTGCGCCTTGGCCTTGGCGGCAGCCTTGTCCTCGTCGGAAGCGTCGGAATCGACCTTGATCAGGATATTCGACGAGCGACGGGCATCGTTGTAGTTGGACAGGTTCTCATTGATGTAATCGACAATCTCGCTGTCCTTGGGCTTGCTGGTGGGTGCCACGGCATCCTTGAGCTTCTGCTGCGCCAGGCTCTCCTTGAGCGAATCCTTGTAGGTGTCCTCGGTGTAGCCGTAGGTCTTAAGCGTCTTCTTAAAGGTCTTGGCACCGCCCGCGCTCTTGCACGCGTCCTTCCAAGCCTTCTCGACCTCCTTGTCCGACACCGTCACGCCGTTTTCCTTCTGCGCCTGCTGAAGCAGAATCTGCTGCGCGTAGGAGTCGATGAGCTGCTTGCGGTACTTCTTGGGTGTGAGGTCGTTGTCGACCAGGTACTGTGCCCAGTCCTTGTCCTTGGTGTAGCCGTAGGACGTGCGCATGCTCATGATCTGCTTGGTCACGGTGTCCTCGGTGAGGTTGGTGCCGTTGATGGTGGCAGCCACGCCACCAGTAAGCTTATAGCCCGAGCTGGCACTTTCGGTCTGCGACATCAGGCCGGAGCACGCCATGGCCGAGACGGAGAGCAGCATCGCCAGCACGCCGATAACCACCAGGACAATCTTGACGGTCTTGGACACATAGGTCTTGCGCTGCTTTTTACGAGAGCTGGAGGCGGCGCGGGACCGTTGCTCGGACGTCGGCGCGACCTCGGGGTTCTTTTTCTTATTTGCCATGTTTGGCCTTTCGCATCACGAATCGAACAAACGCCATTGTGTCACAACGCAGCCCCCGCGGCACACCTGGTGCATGGGGGACGGGTTAATCTGCACCATTTTGGTGCAAAGGGGACAGGTCTGGCAGTTGACAGTTAGGGACGTTCCTTTTCTGCCGGCAGTTTGGGACAGTCCCCAAGTGCCGACCCTAAAAGTGGCGGCGGATGGCATCGACCATGCCTTGGCACGTGGTCTGGCCGAGCACATCGGCTGCGGCGTCGGCATCCATAAAGATATTCATAAGCGCTTGCAGGGCTTCGACCTGGCCGCCCGGCTCGGCAATGCCCAGATTGATGATGATCTGCGCCGGCACCGGGGCACCCATGCCCGCCATGGCATTAAACGTCACGGTCGATGCGGGCTTCACCACCGCGATATAGGGCTTAGCCACAAACCCCGGATCGGTGTGCGGGATGGCGATGTTGGCCGCCGGCATGGCAAGGCCCGTGGGATAGGCATCCTCGCGCGCGCGGACGGCATCGAGCCAACCGGATGTAATGTAGCCGCGCGGGGCAAGCTCACCCTCGAGGCGCGCAAACACCTCACCCGGCGTCGCGCACTCCCAATCAAAAAACACCAGCTCAGGCGAGAATAGCATCTCGGCGTTATCCGCCATACCGTCCTCCAAAGTTGCATGAGGTTCACAATGCCCCATATGATAGCGAAACGAGACAGGCAAGGTTAGTTTAGGATCCCAATCATATCGAGTGCGCGGGCAGGCGTCAGGCAAACTTCGGGCATCTCCTCCAGCATGCGCCGGTCGCTCGTGACTACGTAGTCAACGTCTGCCGTCTCGCCCGAAGCGATGATGAGGTTGTCTTCAAGATCCGGCATGCGCTTGCCAAGCATGCGCGCCATCTCGCACTCTGCCAACGAAAGCGGAGAGGCGGTTGCCACCTGCATCATGTGCTCAATGCAGGCCCATGACGCCGAGGCAAACGACACGTTCATCCCATTCACGTTCCGCCGGGCTAGACGCCGAGGCAAAAGATAGAATACATCCTTTGCCGTCGTTGGCGCATACAGAAGGTCGATCTTTCCTGCCTCGGCCAGTTCAACCAATCTTCTCGCTTCGTCGAACGCCCCCTCTTGCAGGTAATAATCGAGCCAAACGTTCGTATCTACCAAGAGATGCTTTGCCTCAATCATCAGCAATTCGCCTCGATGTCGGCAATCATCGCATCATACATATCATCCCGTACGGCATCCCAGTCTTCCGCCGAAGATTCGGCCGGTGCAAAATCCGACGCGCTCAGCCCCAACGAAGAAAAAGCCAGGCCACTTCCCTGCTCGGCCAGACTCTCCGCACGGGATGCCTCGCGCTTATCCGCTACCATAAATCCCGGCAACGTTTGATGCTCGACGAGATAGGCCCAAAGCGCACGAATGGCATCGCTCGGCCCCAATCCATTGCGAGTGAGGACCGCATCGCCACCAGCTTTGAGCATAGGATCGATTCGCGTGTTGAGCTGCACTGTTGCTGTACCCATAGCGGCTCCTTCCTACTTGCTAGCAGTATAGCAAACCTGTTAGGTCACACAAAAGGGCCCCGACCGAGAACGGACGAGGCCCTGTCAGATTGGTAGTGTCGAGAAAGGTGGTGTAGCGCCCGATCCGAAGCGAGTCGGCCTGGCGTCCAAGAATCTAGAATACGATTGATGCCCTATGCCGCCGACCGGCATATGAAAGCCAGCGGGCCAAAAGCCCCATGGCTTCTAGCCCGCAGAAACATCGATGTTTCCAAATGATCGTAGCTTGTGCTTCAAGCGCTTTTCTACGCTACCGGCGGATGCAAATCCCAATCGGGAAAGCAGTTTGCGAAGCCCGTGAGATTTTGGGTCAAAACATTGTTCTCAGCTTGCTTCAGTCGCTCGTCCTCTTCAAACAGACTATCGAGCTCGCTCAATGCATCGAGGTCCTGCATTGCAGCATCGTTATGGTCGAAATCAGTCACTTCATCAGCCATCTTTTTCACTCCATTCATGGATTATCGAGACAAATCCTACCGGCTAGGCAACCTTTTCAAGCTTAAGCAGGTCGCTGCGCTCGGCCGCAGCTTCCTTCGCGCTCTTCCACTGATTAAGCGCCAGATCGATCTCGGAACAGCCTTCCTGGATGCGTTTGGAGTATTTGGCCTCAATCTCTTCTGCCTCCGTAGCGCGCTGCTTGCCCGAGAGGCTCGTCTTTACTAGACAATAGCCAGCCCCCGCAAGAAGCAGAATGCCAATAACCTGGTTTACAAACGCAAAGAAAGCTACTCCCAAAACAGCGAGGACAACGGCCGCTATCTTGTGGCTCTTGTTGCCCTTCGCAACCTTGACATCAAGCTCAGCGAGCTCCTTTTTCTTCTCTTCACCGACATAGCGAACATAATCGCCGCGCAGCGCATTACCCTCATCGCCGGTAACCGCCCTGCTTGTCCATCCGTCGAAGTCAAGGGTGATCGCCTGCGGAAATTCGGGGATGTCGCTCTTGCGATACCGGTTGAAACCACCGTTGATATAGGAACCCAAAAACTGAATCGCGGTCTTCTTCTTATGCACATCCACAGACGCACTCTGGTCGCGCATCGAGCGTGTCATCTGGTCGATGATGTTCATCGTCTGCTGACGCTTCTCATCGCGGCGACGATTGACGAGCTCTCGGGCGCGCTCCACGTCTCCGCCAAATGCCTTGACCGCAAGAAGATACTCCTCCTGGCGGCGCAAATTTCGCTCCTTGGAGTCATCGGAGTTAACGAGCTCCATCAAATGCCTGTCAACCTGCTCGGCAAGCGTCCTCTCGTCAACATCAGAAGCCTTGAGGTCGGCGAAGTCATTGGAGATGCTCTCGATTGCCTCGACTTTTCCGAGATACTTATTGATGTAGTCAAACTCCTTGACCACCACCTTGAGCGCCGGATATCTCGAACTCATATCCTCCTCGTAGCCGGTAAAGTACTCCGCCCATGACTCTGACTGCTCATTCTCGAACTCAGGGCTCTGATTTCTGATCTGCTCGATCCAGCCCGCCATATAGTCGTCGCACAGGTGCTTTTCGTCGGTTCCAAAGATGCCGTTGATATAGGCATCGATGTAGACCATCGCATCGGCATCGATGCGGGCGGCGTTTTGCGTCGAGAAGTAGCGCGCTAACCATTCGTAGCACGTAGCCGTGCGGTTATTACGTCTGCAGATCAGAGCCATCGCAAGCGACGTGTGCTCGTTGTCACGTTTGACAGCCTCGCGTATTGCGCGCTCTGCAAGATCTCGGTTGTTGTTGATCCATGCCGCAAGGGCAACCAGGACAGGTGCCAGCCAGTAGTCCGGGGTAGAGATCATTAACTCCTCGGAGACCGTCGAAATCGTCGCCTTGCGCACGAGCGCCGCATCGGTTGCCTGGAGAATACCGACCATGGTGTTTCGAACCACTGAGTAGTTGCCGAACTTTTTGTCCATCTCCTGCCGGACGCTCACGAGCTCCGTAGTCGCCTGCTCAAGTGCGGCGGTACGACGCTGCTCGAGCATCATCTCGAGAAAGTCCTTTCGGAGCTTTTTAAGGTCCTTCCGCACTTCCTCCATTTGCGATTCGACCTTATCGACCTTCGTGGTCATCTGGTCAACTTTTGTTCCAATAGCGGCGATCCTGCGCTCGATAAGGACAGTATCTACTCCCGAATCACTCATCTGTACCACCTTTCAGTTTGCACTGTTTAGATCATCCAATAGCTTTAAGCGAGTAAGCGCCCGCCATCTGCTTTATTGAGAGGCCATGCTTCGGTATTGCTCGGACACCTGCTGATAGGCCACAAGAAACTTCTGTTTGTATTGGCTTGCCTTCATCGAATTGACGATGCGACCGACGGGCTCCACATAGTGTTCGAAAAAGTACGAAGTCCTTCTTCGTAACGCAAACGAACCAATTTTATAGGGGGACCCGGGGTTCTCTCTAATGCCCTTGAGTAGTGCAAGACACGTTTTGGGTGTATTGCAGTTGGCGGCAATATCTTGATAGAAACTCTCCCGCTCTGCAGTCATAAAGTCTTCCGAAGCATACCGCGCTATGCAGAACGGGCACACAGCATCGATAAAGTTCTCAAGTCGAGACCGATCCTCCATGCTCTGCATATTGGCGACCACGAGCGATACCATCTGAACCTCAAAGTCACGCATGTTGTAGAGCGTCGACTCAAACAAGTCGATCAAGTCACGCACCTCATCATATTCGAGAGGGATATCTTCGGCCCTTTTAAAGAAAACCGTCATCGAACCCGAAAGACCTTCGCAAAACTCATCGCAGTACGCAACCATAAACTGTGCCGCCGCGTTGTCTTGCATCATATTGAGCACGTCCGCGGCAAATTTGCGGGCCTCCGGGAAGTTGCCGCCCTTAAAAAACTTGATGGCATTGTCCTTGGCAAACGCGATTTTGCCCGTGGCCCCCAGACGCGCCCGCGAATAGTACATCTCGCGACCGCACTGGTTGCAATGAACCTTTCGAGTTGCGGGGTCAAACTCGACATCGGTGCTGCCGCAGCCCTCGCAAGTTATTCCGTTGATTTCCAATAGCTTCCCCCACTTCAACCATCAAAGTGCCCTGGTAAAAAGCAGCGCGAGCCCTTATTTGACAGCGGTCAGCGCCGCATTGCGCTTTTTCCAGATATTGCGCGCATCATGGACAAGGCCAACCGTAACATCTGCCGGCTCATCGGCACTCATGGAATTCGAGACCGCCTCAAGCGCGGCGGAGAACTGTCGCTCGATCTCTTGAACATGGGGGTGCGACATGTTGGAACTAAAGGAGATGTCATCCTTGAGCCCCTTGAGTTCGGCTTTAACCTGAGCGTCCTCCGCTACGGCAAGAAGCTGCCCCACATATGATCCGAACTGTGCCGTTTGAACCGTCTTTGCGAGGGCGGCGGCAACCTTTTGGTCTGCCCGGCGGGCATAGGAGCCAAGACCCATCTGCACAAGGACAAGCACAACGAGAAGAACAACGTTTGCGACAACCGGGATCGTGCTGCCGCCCCACCCATACGCCACAAACGCAAAGTACGTATTGGCAAGAAGGGCAACAACAAAATAGGCACAGCTGGATGCAATCGGCAAATAATGGATTTCGGTCGTGCTTTTGACCGTGGACTGCTTATCGGACATGGTAGCCGAAATCGAAGCCACCGCAAAAGCCAAAACCCCAAAACCAAGCGACATAGCAAAGACGATAGGGTTCATCAGCGCGTTTTTGCAGACAAACATGATTACAAGCCACGCCACCAAGACGATTGCCTCGCCCAAAATGACACGTTTAACAGAACCGTTCATCTTTGTTTCTCCTTATTGGATCTTAGTTCCACAATCGGGGCAGAATTTGGTCCCTTCCGGCAACTCGGCTCCGCAGCTCGGGCACCTTGGCGAGGTCAACCGGTTCCCGCACTCAAGGCAGAACTTGGCACCGACCGGGTTAAGATGCCCACACGCCAAACACGCAACACCCTGCTCGAGCTTTTGTCCGCATTCCAGGCAGAACTTAGCACCCATCGGATTAACGTTTCCGCAACCGGGACACACGAGACCGTTTTGCATACCTGCGGACGCGGAAGCCGTTCCAACCATGGGAGCAACAGCGCCCATGGTCTGGTTGGCCAAGTTGGAGAAGCCAGCTCCAAATGCACCGCCCATGCCAACGCCCATGCCGAGTCCCATGCCGGCTCCCATGAGGCCCGATGCGGCACTCCCCTCATTGCCCGCAGCACTCTCCATTACGTCCATGCCGCGCTCCTGCTGATAGTTGTAGCCTTCGCGCGCACGCTTCCTGGCAAGTGCCTCGGACTCGATGTCCATCTGGGCAGCGTTACCCTGTGCCTCGAGAATGCTCCGCTTACGCTGGATCTTCATCTCGTTGATGGCGGCAAGATCCTCTTCGAAGGGCTTGATGCTGTTGAACGAGAAGTTATCGAGTGTGAGACCAAACTCATCGAAATAGTTAACGAGCTTGACCTGCATCTGAGACGAGAAGTCGCTCAGATGCGTCGCAATTTTAAGAACGGAAACCTCCTGGTCAACAATCGCCTTAGCAAGCAAGTCGGGAACATACTCAAGGATTTTTGCCCGCATAAAGGAGGTAAGTTCTTCTCGTGTATAGCGATCTCGCGTGCCCACGACCTTAACAAGGAACTTCCTCGCCTGAATGGGAACCAGACTCGAGTCATTCTGCTCGATATGCGCACCGAATAAACCAAAGGCACGAACGTGAACGTTAACGTCTTCCTCAGGGTCTTGGACGATGATGGGCTCGGTCGTGCCCCAGCGCAGCTCGTTCATGTAGTTGGTATTGATAAAGTACACAACGGAATGGAACGCCGAGCTACCGCCGGTAAGCGAATGGGCGGCATTGCGAAACGGGGCGAATCGGCTGTCACCCGTGTCGAGCTTGATCTTGCACGGACCGACAAACACGCTTACCTGAGAATCGCCGGCACCCGTAGCGTCGGTAGAACTGCCCGCCCCCATATTGTTGGTAAAAACGGCAATCTGTGACTGCGCGACCTGGAGATAGGACCCGTTGGGAAAATCCTCGTAGGGATAGCGGAATGAGACAAGCGAGGCATCTTCGTCATTGCCAGGTTCCCATTTGATATTATCGACAGAAAAGGCACCGAGTATTCCGCCGTGCTTTTCTTCCTTTTCGTTATCACTGTGGAACAGAGACATACTGATTCCTTTCGTTAATTCCAAACCACGCACTCCGCGTGTCTAATGAATTGCGAAATGCCGAGCCGACAGGCATGCCGAAAGTCCGTGCGCCCCAATCTATCCCCCGACTTAGCTTGGTAAATTATAGCCCTCAATCCATCGCATTTAGTCACCCGCCGGCGAGCGGTAATAATGTCGCACCTTTGGTCAACTGACGAAGAACCGGGAGGGTTCGAACCCCAGATACCCTTTTGGGGCATACCCGCTTAGCGGGCGAGTGTCTTCGGACTCTCGGTCAGCTCTTCGTAACGGCCGTTTTAGCTGTAACTAAACTCGTCGGATGGAACAAGGGGAAAGGTATAGGAGCCGCGCACGTCGTAATGCCAAAATGCCTCGGCTAAAGTTACTAGCTCTCGTGATAGGCCAGAATCGACCGGCACGGATACCCTTCAGAGCCGCATTCCGCGGACGCTACGACCTTTCCGTCTTTATAAAACTCAACATACCAAACGTACGTTGCCGCCCCCTCCCAATAGCTTGGCCTATCAGCGACCTTGTACGTAATAGAGGCGTCATCTGGCACAATCAACTCGCGCTTGGCGTTTGCAATGAACGCATCCATGTCGGCGATCACGCCATCGTCGCCCGCAGCGGCCTCCCCATCGTCGCCGCTATCGGATGCCGCTTCAGATGGTGCTTGAGATGCGCCAGTTCGATCGTCTGCAGCGCCAGAGCCGTCCTTCAAAGAGCTCTCCGAAGGCTCCGCTCCTTTGAATGCCTTCCACATATCGCTGCTTGCAGACGGCTTTTCAATGTCGGCCTCCGGATGCTCCCCGGCAATCTCGTCAAGAGTTTTGCACGCTTCTTCACGCCCCTGGACCATCGTCTCCTGTGGTTTGCCACCATCCTCGACGGTCCTCACCAAGTAGGCGCCATTCTGTCTATCGAATTCCTTATTTTGAATTTGCACCGCGTCTACGACCTCAGGACCCTTTGCAGTAAGCGAAATATAGAAGTCTGCCTGGTTACAATCCTGACTACAAGTAAATTTAACGATGCCGTCCTTACAGACAGTAATGACTTGGCTCTCACCCTGAGCAATAAAACCGTCATACTGATTCGTCATATTGCTGGAGCCTTCTACCATCTCTGACGAAGGCATAACCGAAACGGCCTTTCCATCAACAAAGCAGTAGGCACCTACAATCGCCGAAATATCGTTCTGCGCATCGACAGACCCAATAAACAACTCGTCAATTCCGTCGCCGTTCAAATCATCGAAAGCATAGTAGTAGTTTAAAAAGCCGGGAGCATTCTGGCTGTCATAAACGAATATCTGCCCCAGCCCAGAATCATCGCCGCACCCCAGAGCCCAGTCGTCGTAGTTGGCAGTACCAGCTCCCTTCTGCTCGCAATAGCTCACAAAGTCCTCGTAACGCGCAACCACGCCCTCGTAGGCCTTGTGCGCTTTCTTGTTAGCTGCCGCGACCTTCTTTTGAGACGACTTATTCTCGACTGCAGCCGGCTGTTCCTGCTGCTGCAGCTGAGGCAGCACAAAGGCCTCGTAAGCTTTGACCAGTGCGTAGGCGACACTAGCGGTAAAGATGATTGCTGCAAAAATGGCGACAAACGTAGGCACGGCAAAACGGCCGATCTGCCGACGCTGCATCATAAAGGCCGCAAAGGACATATGCTCAGAGGGCGCCGGAGAAGCGCTCTCTGCGCGAGATGCAGCAGGATCGCTCGTCGCTTTTCTATCAGCAGGCGCCTTTGGTGTACCTGAAAGAAGCGGCTGCTGAGCATTCGCCGGCGCATCATCCACATCCAACGGTTTTCCGCATGCGGAACAGTATCGCGCCCCGTCTTTGATCTTTGCCCCGCAGCTTGCGCAGTACATATATCCCCCCCCCTAGAACTTCAGCATATCGAAACGATAGTCCACAGCCTGCAAACAGAAAAGGCCCAGGACAATTTGCTCGATTGTAAACCTTTTCTTTCACCTTTCAAATTCGCCTGACCCCACGCGGAAGGCATGCGACGGGCTACTTGCTAGGCGCGAGCCATGTGCAGCTTGATTGCCTTGAAGATGATGTTGGCAACCGAGACGATAGGCCAAAGTGCCACCATCGTCATCGGGGCTAATTCGGGAACAACCGGAACCGCTCCGTGAATCACGCTGCCCAACCAGTAAAAAAGCATCAGAACAACGACAGGAAGGCCCACGAGAACCACAAGTTCGATTAGCATAATCGTGATACCGATAATGCCGCCACCATAGACAAAGGGAAGCCTTACACCGCTGCGGTACAGCGAGATAATTACCTTCCAGGGACCAATCAGAAGCAGCCCCAGCAGAATCATATAGTCGAGCCCCAGTGAGCCCCCTCCCAGCACGTAATTGAAAAAGAGCACATAGAGCAACGAAATCACTGACGCTCGCGTAAGGGACCCGATGGACTCGCGAAGTGAATCTTGCAGGCAAGCAGCGGCCTCTGCATCCTCCGCCGCTTGAAACTGAGCCTCGACAGACTGGCTCTCAATCGGCCGGGCCTCGACGTAAATCGCGTCTCCCGCCGTGCTGGCCGCAGCCGCGACTGTAGGCGTTCCGCACACGCCGCAGAACTTGGCGCCGTCGTTAATCTCTGCTCCACACTGTTTGCAATGCATGATCGGGTCCTTTCTCGTTACCCCTTTTCTTGACGATCACAAGATACGATTGGCCGTTTATCCGATATAGAGATTTTGACCGGGTAATTTTCCTAAACGTGCTACGCTATTAAACCTTCAGCTAGAGACAGGGGTAACAATGTTTGAGTTCTCCCAAACACGCACCGTTGAAGGTTCGATTCCGTTTAAGAAAGTCAACCTCATAGAGAACGAACCCAATAGGCCCGTTGGCGAGGCCCAGCTTGTCTTTGAACTCTACATGCCCACCGAGCTGGCCGGCAGCAAAAGCAACGAAGGGCCCGCACACAGCGAGCGCCATGCCGATCTGATCAGGCTGGCATCATGCATCGAACCCACCGCCGTTAAAGAGCAGCCCTTCCGCGCAAGCCTCTTTAACGTACTTGATTACGCCGAACAGACCGGGCCGCTTTTTGGCAAGCACGCAATAGAATCCGTACGCGATTGGGCCAATGCCGCGATGGCAGCACTTATTGCCATGCGCATCCAGGAATACCTCAACGGGAGCTGCACCATCGCAAAGGTCTCCGCATTGGAAAGAATCGAGAAATCAGTGGTAACCTGCGCGGCAAACGGGTCATCCTTCAAGATCTACACCACT
>CABUMU010000002.1 GCA_902492855.1 uncultured Collinsella sp.
CATGACGTCGGAGTGATCGCCGAAGATGTTCAGGGCGTGCGAAGCGACGCAACGCGCGGAGACGTGGAAGACGCCCGGGAGCTGCTCACCCGCGATCTTGTACATGTTCGGGATCATCAGGAGCAGGCCCTGAGAAGCCGTGTAGGTGGTGGTCAGAGCACCGGCGCCCAGCGAACCGTGAACGGTACCGGCTGCACCTGCCTCGGACTCCATCTCGACGACCTTGACCGGGGTGCCGAAGATGTTCTTGCGACCCTGGGCCGCCCACTGGTCGACATGGTCGGCCATCGGGCTGGACGGCGTAATGGGATAGATTCCCGCTACCTCGGTGTACGCATACGAAACATATGCGGCCGCCTCGTTGCCGTCCATAGACTTAAACTTACGCGCCATATACCCCTCTCCTCTCATATAGGTATACAGGCCCCGGCGATCGCCGGGATGTTGGCGTGATGGGATTTTCGCTGTTGCTTCCAATCATCTGACAGGCGGACTCAACAGCAGGTACATGGCGTGGAGAGAAGGCATGCCGAGGCGAGGAGGGCTGCACGCGCTCCACAAGCCCAGCTACCCGTCTTGCACATGACCGAGCGCCGCAAAGGCCGCATGTCGGATGCTCCCGGGCACGCCCCGGCGATGGGAAGCGCCCGCAACGGAAATCCGCATGCGGGTTTATTGTACCCCGCCGTCAAGTGTAATTTCGGCAAATATAGGTGGGCGGTAAAGGTTTACCCCGGGTGACCGCCAAAGGCCAAAATGGTCCCTCCATCCCCGGGCGACTGGCTCTGACGCGCCAAGGAGTGTCCCCAAGTGCCGGCAGAAAAGGAACCTCTCTAACTGCCGGCTAGAGGGCGCCGAGGAGGATAGCGTAGGTGGTGGATTCGCCGAGTTTGAGCTCGTCGCTGGGGTTGAGCTGGGCGGAGCGGCCGGGCTCTACTTGAATACACACACTCGTGGCCCCGTTTACCACCACGGTGCCGTTCGTGGACGACAGGTCCTCGACAAACCATGCGCCAGAATCGTCGCACCAGATATGGGCATGGTGGGCCGAGACGTCGTCGCCGACGTCGGTGATGTCGCCCTCCCCCGTTGCCAGCGCGCCGATCTCGACGCCTTCCTCACTCGGCTGAATCCAGCGCGGGGCGCTCACCACGTAGCCGTTTTGCACGCGCAGCAATCCCAGCGGATGCGCCGGCGCGACCTCGTGCTCGCCCGCGACCGAAGATGTGCTCAGCGAGCGCGGCGTCGACGTGTCGCCGCCACGGGTCGCATGAGCGCGGCGGCTCGCCCGACTTGGAACTAAGGCGGGCGTGAGAGCAAACGGCATAGGGAACGAATCTTGCGGATGTACTCCTCGACGTCAGGCAGGTAAGCCCCACGAAGTCACCGGGGAGGCCCAAGCGGCCCGGCACCACTTCCAGATTCTGACCAGGGCGAGTCGTTCGCCGGTGGCTGAAGGCTCGCTCCCACCCAAAAGGGGAGATTCGCGTTGTTCCCCAATCGCTCTCGCATCTTTCATTTTGCTCGAGGTGGGCTATGAAAACTTTCCTGGTGAAAGGCGGCGATTGGTTTCCTTTCTTTCTAGAGGAGCGCGCCTGTAATCTGTTTTCATCCTAAATCAAGTTAAGATCGGACCTTCCAGAGGCAAGTCGACTCAAACTGCGAGGCTCCATGTTGGAATAAAGAGCGCTGTCGAAGTGCCAACAACACAAAGCTTGCCAGTCTCAAATAGAACCTTTTGGGAGTCCGATTGGGCCGCACACCGAATCCCCGCTGGTGGTTTTTTATAGCTGCGCGACAATAAACAAGGTTAGTGCCAGTCCAGCATGAAATTGAGGAACGTATGCATTTTTTCTCAGTAAGTGATCGTCGTTACTGCTTCGATGAGGTCACTCGCAATTGCTTTCAGGTTGACCAAGCATCAGAAGATGCGCTTCGCATATTTGAAGCATCGGGAAGAACGGTCAACTCGAAGTTGCTAACAAAGTCACTTGCTGCGAAAGGCTACGACCAAACGACCATAGCAGAACTTGAAGACGACATTGATGAGTATCAACGATTGTCTGAGCGGACTTTCTTAACAAAAGACACGCCTCGAAAACTTAGATCCATCGAACTCCACGTTTCACATGCATGCAACCTTGGTTGTAGTTACTGTTTTGCCGGTAAAGGAGATTATGGAACGTCTCCTCTGCTGATGACAGACGAGATAGCCTTCAAGGCGGTCGACTACCTCGTCGCAAGTTCATCGGAAAACGAAACGCTTGCGATCGTCTTTTTTGGTGGGGAACCCATGATTAACGAGCCGCTGATATGGAAAACGGTCGACTATTCAAAAAGAATATACCCCAATAGAAACTTTACCTATTCTATTACGACCAACGGAACGCTTTTGAATGACACTGCTGTGAATTCTTTCAAGGAGCACGGGTTTTCTGTTCTGATTAGTCTCGATGGTACAGGATGCAAGCACGATGCATCGCGCCCGTACAAGACGGGAGACGGCTCTTTCTCCGATATCGACAAAAACGTTCGTCGTTTTTCCGAGTCGTTCCCCTTCGGCGCAAGAGCGACCTTAACAAATAATAACTGTAACCTTGTTGAAGACTATCTTCAGTTTAAAGAGATGGGCTTCAGAAGGATTTACTTCTCGCCCGTGAGCTCATTCGATGAGAATATCAAACTCGACGAACACTCATTAAACAAAATCAGGGCGGGCCTAATAGATTTGGCGGATCAATATCTCAAACAGATTGATCAAGGGGAAAAGCCCTTGTTTAGAACATTGAAAACTGCAGTTGATTTGATTATGAGCAACAGGATCGCCTTTGTCGGATGCGGGGCTGGCAGGCGTTTTATTTCCGTGACTCCCGAAGGGGACGTATACCCCTGTCACAGGTTTGTCGGGATGATGCGATTCAAAATGGGCAACATCGTCACCGGAATTGACGAAACTAGGTATATTGAAAACTGGAGTCAGGGTGTCGAAAAAAGAATTGACTGTACGGACTGTTGGGCTCGGTCTTTCTGTGGTGGGGGCTGTAGCTGGGAGGCTGCAGACGAGCACGGCTACTTGCCCAAGAGTCTACACCCTGCATCATGTGAATATAGAAAAATGTGCTACGAGATGGCTTTTGACCTTATTTCCCGCCACTCATCTTCGCAGGAGAAAAATCAACGAGAAGCTACTGTATCGGAATAAGCGGTTCAGCGCATTGCTGTCACCATTGTGGAGGTGTTCGTTCTTCTGATTACCGTCTGCGAAGCTTATTGCTACATTCGCCGAAACCATTCTAGAAATATGGTGAACTAGACATCTTGGTTTGTTATACACAATATTGAGGTTTTTCTGCACTCAAAGGGAGGTAGTCGTGAAGCATATTCATCCGATTAATCCAGGAAGTGGCGACGAGGCAGGCGTGAAGCCGATGTCTTTTGACTGCCTCTTGGGCATTACTGACATCTGTACTGTTTATGATAAAGCAGATGGCTGTGGTGCATACGATTACTGCGACTATGACATGGATGGCGGCAGCATCTGCGTTGTAGATCACTGTGGCATTGATCAAACGTAGTCTCTAATTGGATTAAGGTGAGGAGCTGTTATGAAGCATATCCATCCTGTTGGTTCAAATGAACATCCTCCCGTTGAGCCTTGTTGTCTTGGAGTTGATATATGCAATTTTTACGACATCGCCGAGTGCCCTGTTGCGGATTGGTGCTATGTCGATAAAGAATCAAGCTGTGTTTTGCCAGCAGATTGGTGCGATCCAGTTGACGAGTAGTTTTGTGGCTAGGAACTATTTGGTCCAATTCAGAATAAGATGGGAACAAATACCAAAATCTCGTGTCTGGGAGGAGTTATGCCATTATTGCAAGGTCTCGTTGGATTAGCCT
The DNA here is from genome assembly GCA_902492855.1 of uncultured Collinsella sp. Lineage (GTDB taxonomy): Bacteria > Actinomycetota > Coriobacteriia > Coriobacteriales > Coriobacteriaceae > Collinsella. Next base: position 3,898 of record CABUMU010000002.1, read on the forward strand.
TTATACTTGCGTTATATCTGGCACCTTTTTTAATTCTATTCTTCATTATCCGACTCTTTCTTCGGAGAAAATAGGAGTGTCACGCAAACATTAGCGTAGCTTTCTTCCAATATGAGCCGAGCATTGGCAAGTGGAATAAGAAGCCCGACCGTTCGCCACATGAAAGTGATCGGACGGGCTTCTCTATTTAACCCGGGCCGCCACCCATAGCGGCTTTCCAAGCGTATTCTCAGTGCAAAGCAATCGTCAGTTTAATCCTATGCGCTGATACCGCATTTCATTTGTTCAGCTCGAATTCTACGGCCTGGCAACCCTCGCACTCTCCGGCAAATGGATTGAACGCGAAGGCAGAGATGATGTGTGCGTGGACATCGAGGCTGCTGTAGGCAACATACTGGGACATGGACCCCCGCTGCGCGTGGTATGCGGCCCGGCATATTCATTGCCGTCCAACCCCGTGTAGTTGCAGCAAAGGGTGGAACCTCAATGCTCAGCTCATGTTGTCCGTGGGACACGAGAATCGTAAGTACACTTTGGTGCGATTCTCACGCTGATACTGAGCCACCTGGAATAAGATACGTCGCGACAACACTTCGCTTCACCTCTGTCTCGACAAGATGACGTAGACTAAAGTTTCCTTTAGTAAGAGAACGAGAACTATATCTGAAAGCGTTGCGATGGCGTGAAGGCACCGAGTCCGAACCGCCTGAATGCTACGTGCATCTGCATCGCCTTTTTGTTATCTCTGCCAGTTGGGTAGCACTACACTTGTCATCATTTACCCTGGTACATGCTGCCTAAATCCACTACCCCTTCTACCGCGCCGACCATCTCGTCATCGTGAGAGACAACGATGATCAGCTGGCTTTGCTTGTTGCGCTTAACATAGGCCGCAAGCTCGGCGCGGCTTACAGCGTCTAACCCAGTCGTGGGCTCGTCGAGTACCAAAACTGACGACTTGCGTGAAATCGCCGACCATAAGTACACTCGGCGCAGCTCACCGCCCGAAAGCGCGGAGCAACGTTTCCCGAGCAACTCCTTCACGCTGTTTTCCAGCGAAAGTAGGCCATCTACACCCCGGTGATAGGAAGAAAAGGGCGTGTCGAAATACTCTAACAGCTCTTTCACCGTTTCGTCCGGCGCGAAGCACGACTGTGGGCAGCACGATATCTCTCTCGCACGTATGTAATCCAAGTCGCATTCTTCGATTGGCACGCCGTTGTATTTTACTTTGCCTTTCGATGAGTATAGCCCGAGCATCAAGTAAAGAAGTGACGTCTTGCCTCTTCCGTTTTCCCCAACTATGCAATATGTACCAGGACCGGAAAACTTGAAAGAAAACCCGCCGAGGACCTCTCGGACAGATCCGTCTGGAGGGGCAACCGAGAATTCCAAATCAGATACCGAAATGTCATTTATTTCATCGAGTTTAGCTAAATCGGTCCGATTCCACCCCGATCTCTCCTTTTCTCTCGTCGCGATAGCCGTCCTATCCCATGATGCTTTGGCATCTTGATAGGATTTGAACAATGACATCATACTTTTCAAAGTCTTAAAGAGAACCGCGAAGTATGTACCGATGATAGTGTACTCGCCTATTGACATAGTTCCGTTAATGATTCGTACTCCGGAAACAACAAGTATCACCGCTTGAAACAACGCTGCGAAAAGACCATCGAGCGATGTCAGAGAATATGATAGCTTTCCGGAGCGCAAAACTTTGGGAAAATAGCTCTTAAACCCAGCGTCGAGCGCTTGTTCGCTCTTGCCGTACGAAGATGCCAGTTGAATGTTGAGAATCTGATTAAGCTGCGATGCAATTGCGGCGTAAAAGGCGCTGTCCGCCTCTTTCTTCTCATACGTGACCCTATACAAAAGTTTCCTCAACCCAGTAATTACACAGAAATACACGATGAGGAGAATGATGGAAAACACCGCGAGAGTTGAATCAATTGACCATATGATAAGCAATACGATGGGAATAGCTACAATGGACAGCGGCGCACTGATGAAATTCGCCAAAACGAAGGATGAGACCACGCTGGAGTCGGAAATAATCCGTTGCGTTGTATAAGCTGGATCGATGGTCCGACTCACCAAGTAATCGTCTCTTTCAAAACGCAAGACGGCCTCCCTGAGAAGATCAAAGGAAAGTCTCGTGGTTATGCGAATGGAAAGTGTTCCTGCAAAATAAGTAAAGAGGGTGGAGAAAACTCCTATTGACGCAACCAGGAGCGCGAAGAGTACGGCGTCTCTTTCGCTGCGGTTACCGAGAAGAAAATCTAAGAATTTCCCGTTCACGTATGGCATGGCATAGGAGAGAGCGGTTCCAATCACCGTGATAGCAATGAAGACGAAAGCCCCTTTTGCTCTGATGAACCTCGAGAGAACGCATCGAATCAAGGAAGGCCCCAATCTACCCGCCACAAAACATCAATCACTGATACCTTACACCTCAACACAACAGGAGCGAAGATTTGCCAATGAGACTGCTTTAAGATTGCCTTGGGCCAATACGATCTCAAGCTCTTCCTACAAGAGAGTCGGAATCGGACATCTCCTCCGACGAACCTGGCAATCGGGCGGTTGAAATATCTTTTTCAACCGCCCGATTGCCACAATAGATTTGAGCATCCGCCCACAAACGTCCGCGTTTTATACCCATCAAATCCTTTGCCTTTTGTCGTCTAGACTAGAAAAATCGCTCGAAATAACGCAACCGGCCTGCTCGCTTGAAGAAACCTAAGCCCGTAACGTAGATGTGCAAACTTCCGAAACGCCTTGCGCGGCATAGCGCGTATAAACTTCGTCAACCGCCTCAGAAATACCTGAGTATCGCGCCAGGGCAAAAGCATACGACGTCGCCGCCATACCCCGCACCCATTCGGAACGCGGACTAATTGAATAGCTGCGCAGTATCATCATACATGCATCTAGACCTGATTCCCCAAGTAGCCGACGTATTGATGCGAGCATCGTGGGTCGCCCCTACGCCATCGTCGTCACCCCTATTAGCAGTATTTAGCGTTTTCCTCTAAATGCGTATCGCCACCCTTAAGAATATGAAGTGTTATATCCAGACCCGATTGTCCCCCATCCCCAACGAAGGGATAAGGAATCTCATCCGGAATCGGCAGTAACGGAGGATTCACAACGACAAGCGAAAAACATGAGTCATCTCACAGAGGGGAGTAAAGGCTCCCCTCAAGCACCCTAGTTTCGTCATCCAAAGAGTTGATGGCAGTGTTCTTCTTACAAAGGTCGACAACAAAAGGGTTGATTTCTACAGATGTTACATCCATGCCACAGTTGGTAAGTATCAGGCCCTGTATTCTGGGGCCAGAACACAAATCGAGAGCCTTCCGTGCGCTCTGCGGTGTAAGGCGCCAATCTCAGCAAATCTGTCCCACAATACTGCGCTGAAGAACAAGACGGAACCCCTGAGCCAAACTCCCCTATACCTTTTTAAGGCTAAGACAGGCAAGTTCACGCACCCGGCATATTCCAGAATAACATCCTATTGTTTTAGATGCTCTACAAGCATGAACAGCCGCGAATCGGAAAGATCTTCTAGTTTCGCCCCGACTGACCGCCAAGGGCCAAAATGGCCTCTCCATCCCCAGGCGACCGGCTCTGGCGCGCAGAGAAGTGCCCCCAAGTGCCGGCAGAAAAGGAACGCCCCTAACTGCCGGCTAGAGGGCACCGAAGAGAATGGCGTAGGTAGTGGATTCGCCGAGCTTGAGCTCGTCGCCGGGATTGAGCTGGGCGGAACGGCCGGGCTCGACCTGAATGCAGACGCGCGTGGCCCCGTTTACCACCACGGTTCCGTTGGTGGACGACAAGTCCTCGACGTGCCAGATATTTTGAGCATCGCACCAGATATGGGCATGGCGGGCCGAGACATCGTCGCCGACGTCGGTAATATCGCCCTCACCAGTGGCCAGCGCGCCAATCTCAACACCCTGCTCACTCGGCTGAATCCAGCGCGGGGCGCTCACGACAAAACTGTTTTGCACGCGCAGCAAGCCCAAGGGGTGCGCCGTGGCGGGTTCGCGTTCGCCCGCGGTCATCGACATGCCAAGCGAGCGCGGCGTGGAGGTGCCTCCGCCACAGGTCGCGTGCGCGTAGTCGATGGCATAGTTCACCGAGGACCGCACATCCGCCGAACAGCCGACGGCGACAAACAGCACCAGCACGGCCTCGGCGCGCTCGGCAGGCATGAGTTCTGCCGCCTGGGACAGGCGATCGAGCGCGTTGCGATAGAGATTCGTGTCCTGGTGGCACTCTTCGAGCGCGCGTACCATCGGTTCACCTGCAGGACCGCACACCATATTGATCACTGCCGTGGAGTCCATGGGATTTCGCTGGCGCAGGGCCAGTTGCGACATAATACGCGCAGCCGAGGTACCGTATTCGGCAAAGTAGCGCTGCTGAAGCGTGCCGACCGGCGCGCGAACGATAAAGCGGGAAACCCAAGAGCGATCGGCGGCTCGGCTCTGCGGGCTGCGGCCGTCGGCGAGCGGACGGGACGAAAGCACCAAGCCGCACAGCTCGATATGGCTCAGATGCGCCGCGCGCTTAAAGATGTCAAACATGGCCCCGCATGGGGTGAGCTCAACTTGAGATGCCATGACCTAGGCCTCCTTGGTCGTAGAAATAGAATCGGACGATACTTCGACAGGTCCGCCAAAAGTACGGGCAGCTGCGGCTCCACCGGCAAGCGGAGTCGCCATCTGGGCTTTTGTGCGTCGCGGTGCCGAAACGGGAAGTTCAACGGCAAAGCCCATCGCAAGCAAAAACCACGTAAGCGTATAGGTTGCAACCAGGGCGGCAATAAGGCCGCCCATCACGGCGCGTTGGGAAAATGCGCTACATGCAGCCACAACCAGCACCGGAACCTCGCAGGCAGAAAGCGCAAGCACACCCTGCAGGAGCCCCGAGCGCCGATCGCGCGCAAGTGCCCCCGCGGCAACGCCGGCTATGCCTGGCAGCGCCAACGCCAGTGCGGCAATAATACCCGGTAGCGACCCAGACCACACGAGCGATCCCAAAGTCGCCGTCACGCGAGCGCCCGACGCCAGCAGCGCGGCCGAAACCACGACCACAGCCCAAACCACGCCACAGACGACCGTCGCGCCGACCATCAGCGCGCGACGAACCGCGCGGCCAGACGCATCCATGGGGCACGGCGTGAGCGGCTCGCCTCGGAGCGAACGACCGACGTTTTGCGCATAGTGGTCACAAAACGCCGAGAGCGCCGCCTCGACCGCCGCCGGCTCGGGACGATCTTTTTGATGGCTGGACAGACAGGCCATCACCACGTCGAACAGCTGGGCATCGACAAACGCCAGCGCATCGCGTAGCTCTTCGGAATCCGGCTCAAGCCCTAGCTGCTGGGCCTGCTCGGCCGCGGCGAGCGCCACATCGGGCTCACGACGAAGCAGCTGAGTCAAATCACAACCGGGCGCATGGGCACCAATGGGATAATCGGGCCGCGTGTCCATCTTGAGACGGTAGGGGCTCGCGATGTCGCGCGTCTTTTTGCGCGAACCCGAGGTGCCCGAAGTGCTCGGCGCGGCTTCGTATGGCGCGACGCCGGCAATGAGCTCGTAAACCGTGCTTGCCGCGGCATATACGTCAATCGCCGGCGACATACGCAAAGCGCGCAGGTCGGGAATATCGTCGGTGAGCATCTCGGGCGGGGCATAGGCAACCGTCGCGCGACGCAGCGTGGCATAGCGCTCCGTAAACGACGCCTTGCCGCCGGTACCGGCCACGGCCGACGCAGGCTCGAGCGCCAGCGACGAGCCAAAGTCGATCAGGCACAGGTCAAAGGTGCCCTCGGCAAGCTGCCGGTCAAGCGGCAGACGCGCCGCACGCACCATAATATTAGCGGGCGAGATATCGCGATGGACAAAGCCCTCGCCCACCAGGCTCATACGGCAGAGCAGATCGAACAGGTCGCGACCCAGACGCGCCGCCACAAGCGGCGACAGGCGTCCGGCATCGTCCACAGCAAGTCGCGAACGCAAGCGGGCAAGCGTCTCGCCCTCGACCCATTCCATGACAATTGCAGGCACACCGTCGACCTCGCCCCAGCCATAGAGGCGGGGAAAGCCCTTAAGGCCCGAAAGGGCGCGATGGCATTCGTATTCCTCGCGAAACGCCGCCTTGAACTTGGCGACCAGCGCCTCGTGAGCGGCATCGTCGTCGAACTCATCGCGCGTCGGCAAGATGAGCTGCTTGAGTGCCACGGCCTCGCCTTGGGCGTTGACGGCACGCGTCACGCGGCCGATACCGCCACGGCGCATGGTGGCATCGTCGGCAAACAGCATCGTAAAACGACGCAGATAGGCAGGCAGTTCGTCCTGACCGAGCGCAATGGCCGGCTCAAACCCGTCGACACGCGCCAGGCGCAGGCCGACCATGGGATCGCGACCGAGCGATTGTGGTGTGGTGGATGCAAGATCGGTCATCATAGGGCAAGCGCCGCCACGTTATTGTTGAAGTTACCGAGCGCGACGTCATCATCGCCGTAATGGCCGACCCATTGACATAGGTTGGTATAACAGCCCCACAGATTGGCATACTGCTGATACCACTTAGATTCGGTCGAGAACCTTTGTCGACCGAACTCAGCACGGATGGCAAACATGTCATTCGCCAGGCTGTCGCACGGTCTGGGATCTCCCGTAGAGTTATAGGTCGAGACCACGTCATTGGCACGAGAAACATAGCCGTCGAGCATGTTGTACTTGGTCACAAGCCAACTGTGAATGCTCTCTTCTTCAGCAGCGGAAAGGCCACCGGAGTTTGCATCGTTGTCAGTGTTGCCGCCCGTCGAGCCGCCGTTTCCAGACCCTCCGGTAGAGGAACCCGACCCAGAGCCGCCGCCCGAACTCGATGAATCCGAGCCGGAGCCAGAAGTATCCGAGCTACCGGGCTTTCCGGACTGCTGGGCGTCCTGCTCCTTCTGCTGCTCGACTTTATTCACCGTTGCCGCCACGCTATTGTTGGACAACCGATCGATGATCTTGGTGTTGGTGAGCACGATGGTTTTGCCATTGGCAAGCGTGACTTCGTTGTCCGGGGCCTCGGCGCCGTCCGCATCGTCGGTGCCAAACACAATATGCGCGACCACACTTGCCCAAGCATATCCAGTCGTGGTACCCAGATCACTTTTGACCTCATGCCCCACACGCGGTTCGCGTGCGGCATGCGCCTGCATCATGGACGGCACGGTCATGCCATAGGCAGAAACGCCAGCTATGACCAGCACCAGCGAGCACGATAGCAGTGCGTACGCCCGCGGCGCCAAGCCAAGTCGGCGTCGCATGCGCACCGCGGCGCCGCGCTTTATCTGAGTGCCACCGGGCCGCATGCGTTCTCCTCCAACAGAAACACGCCGCTCGGGAGCGGCGCATTCATTCGAATCCATATTTGAGTGTATCAGCGAACCCAAAAGGTTGCGCAACGAATGGGCAAATTAAGGATGCGAGCGGAAGCATCCATGCGATACGCGGATACGAAGCATCTTTGTTGCACAACAAACTCACAGTCGCACGGGGAAATTATGACTACCCCGTGCGTCGCGAGGAAAACATACGGCAGGAGCAGGCTCGCCACCTAAATCGTGCGACGGGCCTCGATGGCGCGCCCAAGCGTAAGCTCGTCGGCATACTCCAGGTCGCCGCCCACGGGAAGGCCGCTTGCCAGACGCGATACCTCGACGCCCAGCGGCTTGATAGTGCGGGCCAGGTAGCTCGCCGTGGTCTCGCCCTCGATGTTGGGGTTGGTGGCAATGATGACCTCATGGATATCCTCGTGGCCCAGACGCGCCAGCAGCTCGCGGATGTGCAACTGCTCGGGACCAATCTTGTCCATGGGGCTGATCACGCCGCCCAGCACATGGTACAGGCCGTGGTAGCTGCCCGTGCGCTCGATCGCCTGGACGTCGCGCGGCTCGCCCACCACGCAAATACGAGTGGTATCGCGCATCGGGTCCTGGCAGATGGAGCACTCGTCGGCCGTGGCGTAGTTAAAGCAACGGCTGCAAAAGTGGACCTCCTGCTTGACCTCCAGGATGGCCTCGGCCAGGCGGCGGGCCTCCTCGGCATCGGCCTCGAGCAGGTAATAGGCGATGCGCTGGGCCGACTTGGGACCAATGCCCGGCAGACGACCCAGTTCATCGAGCAGTTTTTGCAGACTGTGATTCGCACTCATATATATGCGTGTCTTAGAACGGCATGCCCGGGATGTTGAGGCCGCCGGTGATGGCGCCCATCTGCTTGTTGGCGAGCTCGTTGACGCCGCGGACGGCCTCGTTGACGGCAGCCATGATCATGTCCTGCAGCATATCGACGTCCTCGGGATCGAGGGCATCGGGATCGATGGTGAGGTTGACGAGCTCCATCTCGCCGTTAACGGTCACCTTGACCATGCCGCCGCCGGCAGAGGCGTCGACGGTCTGGGACTTGAGATTCTCCTGCGCGGCGGCAAGCTGCTCCTGCATCTTGCGAGCCTGCTTCATCATCTGCTGCATGTTCATACCGGCCATGATGGCTCCTTTACGTGCGGCCGCACGCCGAGCTGCAAGGGCAGCCGGAGCACGGCGGGACTTTCAAACTCAAAAATCGTACCACGGCGCGGGGCAAGCAAGCGGGGCGGACACACTACCTCAGTCGATATACATGTCCTGGAGCGTGATGCGCCCCCAAGATTATGCAAAGTTGAATAATTCGCATCTGCATAATATTGAAAGCTAAATCTCGTAGAGCCGGAATCCGACATTTAATGCGTACCACTAAATGGGGTACCACTAAATGGCTAAATGCCGAGCCACTACTCGAGGCGGCACGCATGACGGCGGGGTATAATTTGATTGCCATAGACAGCAATTTGGAGGTGCCCCATGAACGCCCCCGACGCGCTTCAAAACATCCGCTCAAAACACCCCGTTGCATATTTGGTTCTCTATCTCTTTGTCGGCTGGGCATTGCTGGTTGTCATCACCCATGCTATAGCCTTTGGAGCAGAACTGCTGATAGCCAGCTCGGATCAGCCCATCGTCAAATGGGAGACGACCGATAAGTGCACCGACGGAACCCGAACCGTTTACTACAACAGCCCGTCCCTCTACCAAGAGTTCAAGGTCGAGATTAATAACTCCAAGATTGTCGATGCCGAGCTAGGCGACTATTCGACAATCGGAGCAACCGTCGACGCCGAGCAAGTCGAGCACACAGACAGCCATGCGACGTATCGTATCGACCTCAACATCCTAGGCCGGCCGTCGCGCACCTGTTTGCTCGAATGCGACATACGTGGCACCACGCTATACATGTCCGAAATACAGATGCGCCCGGACAAGGGGCCCTCTTCTTGAACGGTATACCCGCCCACGCAGCTACTCCACCGGCTTGAAGATGGTGGCCTGACCGAAGACGCTGCGGATGAGGTCTTTGGCCTCGTCCTCGGTCTGCGGGATGCTCGGGGCTGCACCCTGATGGCCGAAGGGGCTGCCCGCACCGGGGTTGGACTCCCAAGGAGCTGCAGGAGCGTCCTCCTCTTTGGGGGCAGTTGCAGCGGACTTGGGCGCGGACGCCGCACCCGGCACGTCGAACGGAGGCAGATCGTCCCCGCTCGCATCGCCGGCAAAGCCGCCGACCATAGCGTCGTCGTAGGGCACCTGCTCGGATTCCCACGGCGCGGGCTGCGCGACAGGCTGAGCCTTGGGAGCGGACGCGTGCTCGGGCGCTCGGGGTGCGGGCTCGGTCGGGAGCTTACCCGTGACAGGAGCGCCGGCGGGGTTGTCGGAGCGTAGCCAGGGGGCTTTGCCCAGGTCAGACGACTTGGGCGCGGGTGAGACGGGCTTGGGCGCGGGTGTCGGAGCAGCCGGTTTGGGCGCTGCGGGCTTAGGCGCCGACGGGGTCGATGCCGCTACCGGCGCCGCTTGCTGCTGCGGCGCGCTGGCGCTCGAGGATACAGGGGCCGCCGAGGACACGGGTTGCGGGTCCGCAGATGCCGCAGCCCGTGCAGATGGAGAATGCTCCTCATGTTGAGGAGCCGGCGTGCCACCCCCATCCAGGACATAGTCGACGGTACGACGACCGAAGACCGCGCAGACCGTCGGCAGGACCACCGACTGCGTATCGGCGCGACCGAGCATCTTAATGGCAAAAGTCGAACCCGCGGGGAACGAGACCGTGAGCTTGGAGCCGTCGTCGGCCGTGGCGCGGGCGTTGAGCAAAAGCCCTGCGTAGGAAGCCTGACGCGCCTTGACACGCTCGACGACCTCGGCCCATTTGCGCTGCAGCTCTCCGGCATCCTCGACCGCGGGCGTCTCGGCAGCACCGGCGGCGGCAACCTGGGCGGCATTGTTGGACTGGGGCTTAGGTGCCGGAGCGGTGGCAGGCGCGGGGGCAGCAACGGGCTGAGGCGTCGACGTCGGCGCAGGCTGAGGTGCAGGCGCTGCAGACTTGGAAGCTGACACGGACGCAGAACGGGGAGCAGGCTGGGCAGCCGGAACAGCAGCGCCGCGGTCCCAAGGCATGCCACCCTGATGCGCGGACGTAGCAGCGGGGGCAGCGGATGCCGCCGGAGCGGCAGCACGGGCGCCCGAAATGAGCGTCGGCTGTTGGGCAGCAGCGGGTACGGATGCTGCAGGCGCGGCGGCCTGAGCAGCGGCCACGCTCGCCGGCACGGCGCCGTTGGCAACCATGGCCTCCAGACGTGCCACGCGCTCGGCCAATGCCTCAATCGTTAAATCAGCCTCGGGACGTGCCAGACGCGTGCAGGCAATCTCAAGCACCAGGCGCACGTCGCTCGCGCCCCTCATCTCCAGCGCGGCATCGTCGAGCACTGTCAGCACACGGGCCAGGCGGTCGGCAGGATGCTCGCCAAAGGCAGCGGCCTCGGCAGCAAGCGCCTCGGCCTGCTCGGAGCCGCCCTCAAACAGCTCGGCACGGGCACCGGCAACGCAGGCAACGTACACGTCACGCACATGCGCCACCAGGTCGCGCGTCAGCTCCAGCAGGTCGTTTCCTTCCTCGACCTGCGCACGGATCAGTCCATATAGCTCGGCAACATCGCGATCGGCAATGGCGCGGGCAAACTCGCCCAGGATCTGGTCCGAAACCTCGCCCAAAAGCGAGCGGGCATCGTCCGCATGCACGGCGCCGTTGCCAAAAACGCTCAGCTGCTCCAGCGTGGACAACGCGTCGCGCATGCCGCCCTTGGCATGGCGTGCCACGATAGCCAGCGCCTCGTCGTCGTAATCGAAGCCCTCCTGCTCGCACACGTATGCCAGGCGATGCTCAATATCCTCGTTGCCGATACGATGGAAATCGAAGCGCTGGCAGCGCGAGAGGATGGTCTCCAGAATCTTTTGCGGGTCGGTGGTGCACAGCACAAAGATCACGTGTGCCGGCGGCTCCTCAAGCGTCTTGAGCAGCGCGTTGAACGCCGCCGTCGTGAGCATGTGGACCTCGTCGATGATATAAATCTTGTACTTGCCGCGCACCGGGGCAAAGTTGACGGAGTTGATGATCTCCTCGCGCACGTTGTCCACGCCAGTACGGCTTGCGGCATCGAGCTCGTAGACATCCGGGTGGTTGCCCTCGGCGATGAGCTCGCACTCCTCGCAAGTACCGTCGGGCATGCAGCCGCTTGCACCCTCGGCGCGCGCCGCCTCGGCATTGCGGCACAGCAGCGCCTTGGCCAGAATGCGCGCCATGGTGGTCTTGCCCGTGCCGCGCGGTCCGCAGAATAGGTACGCGTGGGACAGGCGCCCCTCGGTGATGGCGTGCTCGAGCGTCGAGACGATATGCTGCTGGCCCACCACGGAGTCGAAGGTGAGCGGGCGATACTTTCGGTACAACGATTCCATGGGTGCTCCCCCGGGTATACTGAGTCTTGTTGCCGCGGCGGCCATGCGGTCGCACGGCATACTGCATCCATAATAACCCGTACGGCGAGCCCGCCGCGATAGGAGTCCAAAGAGCATGGCAGACGCAGAGAGCAACCTCGTTCCCTCCGAAGCAGCCGACCAGGTCGAGGTCGCGCTCGAGACGCAGGCAGCAGCCGATGACGGCATCCTGTACCTCAACGAGTATCAGTACGAAAACGACCTCGTCACCGATTTCGCCCGCTTGGTTGCCTCGCCCAGGCGCCGCGGCTCCCTGTACGTCGCCGCCGCCATTGCCGCGCTGCTCGGTATTGGCATGCTGGTGGCCGGCGGCAGCTGGATCAAGTTCGGCGTCGTGCTGATCGTGTTCGGCGCCTTTTTGGCCTGGTGGAGCAAAAACCTGCACCACACCCTCGCCCGCGACTTTATCGACGCCGTTGAGGCCGACGAGTCCATGGGTGGCCGCTATCGCCGCGTCGCCGCCAACGAGGACGGCCTGATGGTTTGGGGCAAGAGCGGCAAGTCACAGTTCTTCCCGTTTGAAAAGCTCGACCACGTGCTCGACGGCGAACGCATCTTTGTGGCCATGTTCGCCGACCAGGGCGTGACGATCCCTAAGGACACCTTTGTCCGCGGCGATGCCGAGCAGTTCGGTCCCTTCCTCAAGGCCCGCATCAACAAAAAACTCCGCATCGAGACCAAGAAGAAGAAAATGAAGGCCGAGAAGGCCGCCGCCGAGGCCAAGCAGGGCGACAAGCCCCAGGAGACCAAGCGCAAGCAGAAGAAGAACAAGAAGAAGCGCTAAGGCCAAGTCAGACAGGCAGCCTCGCATCCCGTTTTCCTCGCCATCTGCCCGAGCGTGCTACACTAGCAGCATCTATGCCACCGCGAACGGCTCGGCCCCGCGCCCGCCGCTCGCAAACGAACTTTAAACGCACGAGGGTTGGCCATGCCGCTTTTCTCGCAACATACCGCCCGGTTCTCGCCGGACGTTCCTTTGGAGGGCACCAGCTCTCGCGAGCTGCTCAAGCGGTACCAGCCGCTCGAGACACTTGCGACCGGCGGTTTTGGCTCCATCGAGATCTGCCGCGACACGCACCTGCGCCGCCGCGTCGCCATTAAGCGCATCCCCCTTATTAACGGTGTCGGCATGCCCGCCAGCGACATCATGGATGTCCTGCGCGAGGCGCACACTGCCGCCATGCTTCAACATCCCAACATCGTGCAGGTCATCGACTTTACGCACGACACAGCCTATGCCTACCTAGTTATGGAATATGTCGATGGCATGTCGCTGGCCGAGTTTTTGCACCGCGTGGACGGTCACTCACTTACCTTTGACGAGGCCGCGGCCATTGCCGATGCCCTAGGCCAGGCGCTCACCTTCGCCCATAGTAATGGCGTACTCCACCTGGACATTAAGCCCGCCAACGTGCTCATCGACCACTCGGGCAATGTAAAGCTCACCGACTTTGGCATGGCGCGACTGTCGTCCGCCGGTGGCTTTGGCGGCTCGCGCGGCGGCACCATCGGCTACATGCCGCCCGAGCAGCTCGATATCGAGACCGGCACGGTCGATGAGCGCGCCGATGTCTTTGCCCTCGCCTGTGTAATCTATGAGGGCCTGTGCGGCAGCGCTCCCTTTATGGCGGCCACGCCCGCCGACTCGCTCGACCGCATCATCGGCGGCGCCACCTATCCCAGCGAGCTGATACCACACTTTCCCCCGGGAGCCGAGGCCGCGCTCATGAGCGCGCTCTCCCCCATGCCGCAGGACCGCCCCAGCAGCGTCGAGACATTTTGCGACCAGCTCCTTGCCGGTCTGGGCAGCGTGCGCGAAGGCCGTCGCAGCCTGGAGCAAATGGTTGGCGAACTTTCGGATGACGAGCAGGAGCTCGACGATATCGAGCCGTCGCACTACGAGGACGACGCCATCGAGGTCGACCCCGCACTCGGCTGGGCGGGCACGCGCTGGAGCCATGCGCGCGACTACACCATGCGCACTATCTCGGCGCTAACGTGCGGCACCTTTAGCTTTTTGCTGATGCAAACGGCCGGGGTCGCGGCGCTTCCCGGCCTGGTCATTGCGGCCATCGCGATCGGAGTGGCGGCTGGCCTGGCCCCCCAGATTGGCTCGGCCATCTCGGCTGTGGGCTTTTTGGTGCTCATGGCCAACGCCACCATGCAGGCACAGGGCATCCTGTCGATGCTGCCCGTCGCGGTGATCTTTGCCGCCGCCATGTCCGGTTGGTGGATCGCCTGGGGTCGCACCGAGACTGCCGCGAGCGCCACGCTCACCTGTGCACTCGCGCTTGGCTGTCTGACCGGCAATACCTTCCTGGCAGCTGGGGTCGCCGCCGGCGTCGCGTCATTTTGGCTCGGCCCGGCAAGCGCCGCCGCGGCAACGGGCATGGGCGCGCTTTTTGCCCGTCTGGCCACGGTCGCGCTTTCAGCCGGAGGCGTACTGGGGCTCGGTAACGTTGCCGCAGCGCTGGGAGACCCGCTCCTTTGGGCTGCCTTTGTGCTGGTCGCGGCAACTGCCGCGGCGTCATCTGCGCTGCTCAATGCCCATGCCAAGCGTGCCAATCAGGGCTCAAACCTTGCCGCAATCGCCGCAATCGCTGTCACCGGCATCGGCTGCGCAGCGGCGTCCTGTCTTGCACACCATATGGAAATTGCCAGCCTTGCAGCCGCGGTCGTCGCCAAGGCGGCGGTTGCGGGAACCCTATCCTCTATAATCGTTGGGATATGCCTATATTTGCTCGGATACCAAAGAACCTATACGGAGAGTGATCTTTCGTGAACTTCCTGAACATCTTCGAGGACCACGTGGCCGGCATCTTCGGTGCCACCCGTGCCCCGTTCTCCTTTAAGAAGCTTGCCAAGCAGGCCGCTCGCGACATGGAGGATCAGACTCTGGTGATCAACGGCGTCAACACGGCGCCGGCACTCTATACCATCCTTATCGCCGCCGACGACGATCCCATGCTCGCCCCGTTCTACCCCGAGCTTTCGCGCGAGGTCCGCGAGTTTGTGAAGGCGCAGGCCGAAAAGCGCCGCTATGTCTTTGTCGGCGAGCCCCTCGTGCGCTTTATGATCGATCCGCAGCTGCGCGCCGGCAAGTTCTCGGTCTTTGCCGAGAACGTCGATGCCCCCACGCTCGGCCGCCTGTACGAAGAAGAGCGCGCCTATCAAAACGGCCTGGGCCAGAACAACTCCGCGGCAAGCCGTGCCGCCAGCGCCCCGCGCGCCGGCCAGCAGCAGTTTGCTGCCCCGCAGCAGCAGCGCCCCGCCGCCATGCCCCAGCAGCAGCCGACGCCTCGCGCCGCCGCTCCCGACCCGCTTGCCGTGGCAGACCCCTTCGCGCCTAGCGTCCCCGACCCCGCCGCAGCACCCATCCCGGTGCCGCAGACCGTCTCGCGCGACGCGCTTGCCGGCATGGGCGGAGCCGCCGCGACCGGTGCCGCCGTGGGCCTAGGCGCCGCAGCCGGCATCGCCTCCAACATGGCGAGCACTCGCGCCCCGCAGCGCCCGCTCGCCCAGCTCGTCGACGTCGTGAGCGGCGAGAGCCATAGCATCACCTCCGCACAGGTAACCATCGGTCGCGAGCGCTCAGTTTCCGACATTGCCCTGCGCGACCCCAACGTGTCGCGCCGCCACGCCCAGCTCACCTTTACGGGCTCGGATTGGTCGATCGAGGACCTCAATTCCACCAACGGCACGCTCGTCAACAACCGCCGCATTACGCGCTGCCCGCTGCGCAACGGCGATCTGCTGACGTTTGGCCTGAGCACCTTTGAATTTAGGGGATAGTCGCTTATGAACATCGATATCGTCCTTTTTGCAGGCCGCATCGTCCTGGTCGCCCTGCTCTATATCTTCCTGTTCGCCGTCATGAAGACCGGCGTGGGACTTGTGCGCGGGCAGCGCCGCGACTCGGCTATCTGGACGATTGATGTGGACAAGGGTCCGCGCGGTATCCGCGGCATCCACGTAGACATGCTCGGCCCCGTCATCGTCGGTCGCTCGCCATCTTCGGACATCTGCATCAACGAACCGTTCGTCTCGGCCTCGCATGCGCGCTTTTCGCTGCAGGGCCCGGCGCTCATCATCGAGGACCTCAACTCGCTTAACGGCACGCTCGTCAACGGCCGCCAGCTCGTGGAGCCCGCGACGCTGCGTGAGGGCGACGAAGTCCAGATTGGCGACGTGGTCATGAAGGTGAACCGTCGATGATCGACGAGGAGAACAAGTCCGCAACTATGACCGAGGCACCGGCTGCCGCCGTAGCTGCACCGGCCCACGCCGCTCCGGCGGACTCCACACCCGTGGAGCCCGAGGACACCGTGTTCTCCCTGCCTCTTTCGCATGTAACGCATGATATTTCGGATCTCGCCGATAACGAGGGCGAAGAGGATGCCGCAGCAGCGCCCATCGGCGCACATGCTGCGGAACAGCCCACAGCGCCCGAAGCAACCCCGGCGCCGGCTCACTTTGCAGAGCCCGTCGCCGCGGCAATCAACGAGAGCGCTGCGGTGTTTGCGGCACCCGAGCCCGCCGCGCCGGCGTTTCCCATAGCCCCGGCATCCGAGGTTGCGCCCGCGTCTACGCCGGCGCCCGAGGCGGGGACATCCCCCGAGGACGGCCCTGCACCCAAGACCCCGCAGCCTGCGCCCGCAAGCGAGTCCGATGCCGTGGCCGAGCCCGCCGCCCAGTCGCAAAACACGCCCGCGCCGTCGCACTTTGCGACGCCCGAGCCTATAGACGTCAGCCCGCAAGATGACGAGTCGACCGCCCGCGTTTCCGAGGAGCCCGACTCCCCGGACACCGGCGATTCCGAATCAAACGCCGAGACCGACACCGTCTCTCCCGGTGACACAGCCGAGATCGACGTTGCCGCCGTTGAGGCCAAGCTCAAAGACCCCGGCTCGACCATGAGCTTTGAACCCCTAACCGAGGAGCGCATCGAGACCGACTCGACCTATGATGCCGGCACCACCACGCAACTCATGTGGGGCGCCCGCTCCGACGTTGGCTGTGTGCGCCCGCACAATGAGGATTCCTATCTGGTGCAGTCGCCGCTCTTTTGCGTATGCGACGGCATGGGCGGTCACGCCGCCGGCGAGGTAGCCTCCTCTATCGCTGTCGAGACCATTGCCAAGACAGCTCCTCAGTCTGCCGACGCCGCACGCCTGGCGGCAGCCGTCGAGGCCGCCAACGCCGCCGTAATCGAGGCTGCCTTGAATGGCCTGGGCAAGCCCGGCATGGGCTGCACAGCCACTTGCGCCTATATCGAAAACGACACGCTCGCCATCGCCCACGTGGGTGACTCTCGCGCCTACCTGCTCCACGAGGGCACGCTCATCCGCGTGACCCGCGACCACTCCTACGTGGAGGAGCTCGTGGACGCCGGCGAAATCACGGCAGACGAGGCTCGCGTCCACCCCAACCGTTCGGTCATCACCCGCGCGCTGGGCTCGGACCCCGCTATGTATGCCGACCACTTCACTCTGCATATCGAGGAAGGTGACCGTCTGATCCTGTGCTCCGACGGCCTTTCGAGCATGATTCCCGATAGCGATATCGAGAACATCGCCACGCAGTCCTCAACCGCGCAAATCTGCGTCGACAACCTAGTGGACGCGGCGCTTGCCGCCGGCGGCCACGACAACGTGACCGTAGTAGTCGTTGACCTGGTTGACGATGGCGTCATGCGCGAGGCGCAACGCGTGCGTCGCCGCAACGTTACTATCGCCGCCATCCTGGCCCTCGTCTTTGTGCTGGCAGCTGGCATCTGGGCCTACACGGGTGTCACCGGCTCGTACTACCTGGGTACCTACCAGGGCAATGTCGCCGTCTGGCGCGGCCTGCCCGGCAAGCCACTCGGACTCAAGCTCCACTGGCTCGAAAGCGAAACCAGCATCAAGCTATCCGACCTGCCCGAAGACACGCAAAACCGCCTCAAGGCGGGTATTCCGCAAACAAGTGTCGACGATGCGCAGGACACGATATCCAAGTACCGCCACCAGATCGACGAGGAGCAGACCCGCCAGGTGATCGACGCGCAAACGATTCGCGACAACACCAATCAGGGATCGACCTCCGAATCAGATTCCGAGAAAACCGCCGAACAGTCCGCCGAGGCCGAAGCCTCCGATAAGAATTAGAAAGGGAGTGCCGCTTATGAGTCGCCGCAACACCGAGCTGCTCTTGCTCATCGCCTCGGCGTTCCCCGTCATCCTGCTGTATGCGATGTACGTCCTCACCGCGGGCGCTGCCATCTCCTTTGAGACGCTCGCCGTACCGATCGGCCTCTTTGCCGCCTTTGCCGCGGCCCACATTGCCGTGCGCATCTTGGCGCCCGGTGCCGACCCCGCCATCCTGCCCATCGTATTTATACTTTCGGGCATCGGCATCACGTTCGTGACGCGTCTCGCCCCCGCTCTCGCCATCTCACAGCTCATCATCCTGTTTGTCTCGGTGGCGCTCATGGTGGGAACGCTTGCACTAGTCAAAAACCTCGACGTGGTCATGCGCTACAAGTACACCTTTGGCATCATCGGCATCATTCTGCTGATGCTGCCTATCTTTATCGGCACCACGATCTCGGGCTCCAAGCTGTGGATTCGTATCGCGGGCTTTACCATCCAGCCCGGCGAGTTCGCCAAGGTCTTTATCGTGCTGTTCCTGGCCGGGTACCTGGCCGAGAACCGCGAGCTGCTCTCCATCTCCAACCGCAAGATCCTGGGCTTTAAGATCCCTCGCCTGCGACTGCTGCTGCCGCTGTTTGCCGTGTGGGGTGTGTGCCTGCTCGTCGTCGTCTTCGAACGCGACCTGGGTTCGGCCGTGCTGTTCTACACCATCTTCTTGCTGATGCTCTACGTTGCCACGGGGCGCTTTTCATATGTCGTTATCGGCCTTGCGCTCTTAGCCGTTGGAGCCGTGGGCGCCTACAAGTTCCTGTCTCACGTTCAGGTGCGTTTCCAGGTTTGGCTCGATCCGTTTAAGGACGCCCAGGGCCAGGGCTACCAGATCGTCCAGTCACTCTTCTCGCTTGCCGATGGCGGTCTGGTCGGTGTTGGCATCGGCAACGGCATGGCCAACAACATCCCTGTCGTCGAGTCCGACTTTATCTTCTCGGCTATCGGCGAGGAGATGGGCCTTTTGGGCGGCGGCGCCGTGCTCATCCTGTTTATGCTCTTTGCCGTGCGTGGCCTCACCACGGCTGCCCGCGCTAAATCCGACCTCGCCGCCTTTAGTGCCACAGGCCTTACGGCCGCCATCAGCTTCCAGGCCTTCTTGATCGTTGGCGGCGTAACCCGCCTGATCCCGCTGACCGGCGTCACCCTGCCCTTTATGAGCCAGGGCGGCTCCTCTCTGCTGGCGAGCTTTATCATCGTCGCGCTCCTGCTGCGCGCCGGTGACGAGGCGACCGGACGCGAGGCCGAGCTTACCGGCACCGGCACCATGGCCGCCATCACCGATGATCAGGTCGCATCTGCCGCCGCCCCGACGGGCACGCGCTTTGCCACCTCGTCTTCCTACGGCAGCGGCAGCCATTCCGTCGGCTCGCGCATGCGCCGTCGCCTGCTCGACACGCCTGAATCCGGTGTGCTCGGCCGCGTTGCTCTTGCCAACCGTCTAACCCGCGCGGTGCTCGCCTTTACGGCGCTGTTCGCCATCCTTATCGGCAACCTCACCTATGTCCAGGTCATTAAGGCCAAGGACTATCAGGACATGCCGACCAACAACCACACCATCGCCCGCTCCAAGTACATCCAGCGCGGCTCCATCATCACGTCCGACGGCGTGACGCTGGCCGAGTCGCTGCAGCAGGAGGACGGCACCTACGTACGCTCCTACCCCAACGGTAACCTGGCAGCTCACGTGGTTGGCTACGTGAGCCAGCAGTATGGCACCACCGCCATCGAGAGCGTCATGAACGACACGCTCACCGGTTCTAAGGACTACTCCAGCTGGAACAATGCCATCGCGTCGCTCGCGGGCCAGACCCAGCCGGGCAACACCGCCAAGCTCACCATCGACTCGCGTATCCAGACGGCGGCCGAGCAGGCACTCAAGGGCTTTAAGGGCGCTGTAGTGGTCATCGACCCGCGTACCGGCGCGGTGCTCGCATGTGCCAGCTCGCCCACCTACGACAACACCAACATCGATGCCCTGCTGCAGACGGGCGGCGGCGAGGACGGCTCCATGTACAATCGCGCCATGGACGCGCTGTACACGCCGGGCTCCACGTTTAAGGTCGTTACGCTTTCCGCGGCACTCGAGACCGGTACCGCCAGCCTGACCAGCACCTACCAGGCGCCCGGCTCCATGGATATCGGCAACGCACCGGTCACCAACTATGCCAACGAGAGCTACGGCACCATCAGCCTGCAGCAGGCCTTTGCCGTGTCCTCCAACGTCGTCTTTGGCCAGGTGGCAAACGAAGTTGGCGCAAACACGCTCGTGCAGTTTGCCAACGCCTTTGGCTACGGCCAAAAGCTCGGCCAGGACCTGACCTCCGCGGCCTCCATCATGGCCGACCCGTCGCTCATGACCGAGTGGGAGACCGCCTGGGCCGGCGCCGGCCAGCCTGTCGGCATGGACCACACGCCCGGCCCGCAGACCACCGTCATGCAAAACGCCGTGATTGCCGCCGCCATCGCTAACAGCGGCGTGGTCATGGACCCGTACTTTGTAGCCCAGGTACTCGCCCCGGACGGAACCGTGGTCAAGACCACGCAGTCCCGCTCGCTTGGTCAGGCCGTCAGCTCCGCCACGGCCGACCAGGTCAAGCAGGCCATGCTTGCCGTCGTCCAGTCCGGCACCGGCACCGATGCCCAAATCCCCGGCGTCAAGGTCGCCGGCAAGACCGGCTCGGCCGAGACCGGCGGCACCAACGTCAACTCGATGTTCGTTGGCTTTGCACCTTACGATTCACCCACGGTCGCCATCTCGGTGGCCTTGGAGGATTTCGACAAGCATGACGTCGAGGCCGCCAAGATCGCCGGTATCGTCCTGACCGCGGCGCTTGCCGCACAGGGAGCGTGATGCCCATGATCGAATCGGACACCCGAGGCGCGCCGCAGCCTAAGGGTTAGCGGCAACGCGCCACACGGCCCCAGCGGCCACATCATAGGTACTACACACATCGTTGAGCGAATAGTTATGTTAGGAGCAGGAATGGAACAGAGGGTCCTCGGGGGAAGATACCTCCTCAAGGATAAGGTGGGAACAGGCGGCATGGCGACCGTCTACCGTGCACAGGACCAGGTTCTCGACCGCACGGTAGCCGTCAAGATCATGCTGCCGCAGTATGCTGGCGACGCGACCTTCGCCGCACGCTTTAAGCAGGAGGCCCAGGCAGCAGCCGGCCTCTCCTCCCCCTATATCGTGGGCGTCTACGATTGGGGCAAGGACGGCGACACCTATTACATCGTCATGGAGTACTTGCGCGGCACCGACCTTAAGAGCGGCATCAAGAGCCACGGCGCCCTCGACCCCAAGAAGGTCGCCCAGATCGGCTCGCAGATCAGCTCCGCGCTTTCGGTCGCCCACAAGCACGAGATCATCCACCGCGACATTAAGCCGCAGAACATCATGGTGCTGCCCGACGGCAACATCAAGGTGATGGACTTTGGCATCGCGCGCGCCAAGAACAGCCACCTCACGCAAGACAACAACGTGCTGGGAACCGCCCACTACGTCAGCCCCGAGCAGACCCGTGGTCAGGACCTCGGCCCCACCTCGGATATCTACTCGCTGGGCGTCGTGATGTACGAGTGCGCCACCGGCCGCGTCCCCTTTGACGGTGACGACGCTATCTCGGTCGCACTCAAGCAGGTCAACGAGCTGCCTATTCCGCCGAGCCAGATCAACTCCGGTGTCGACGCCGACCTTGAGCGCATCATCCTCAAGTGCATGGAGAAGGACCCGGCAAACCGCTTCCAGACCGCCGACGAGCTGCGTCAGGTGCTCAACAGCTACCTGTCGGGCCGTGCCGTCAACGTCTCGGAGCCCACGCGCATCATCGGTGCCCCCGGTGAGCTGGGCGCCACCAAGACTCGCGAGCTTTCCGATCAGACGCGCGCCATGGTGCGTCCCGTCTCGGGCGTGAGCGGCCAAAATACCGCCCGTAGCTCGGTTTCGGGCTCCACCGGCTCCTACGAGGTCGAAAAGCCCAAATCCAACAAGAACAAGATCATCGCCGCCGTGGTGGCAGCCGTTGCCGTCATCGGCATCGTGGTGGCCTTTGCCACAGGACTCTTTGGCGGCGAGCAGGTCACCGTGCCCGATGTGCTGGGCAAGGACCAGCAGACTGCCGTCGAGCTGATCAAGGAAGCCGGCCTCGAGGTCGGCACCATCGACCAAAGCTACAACGACGATGTCGACGAGGGCAAGGTCGCCGAGCAGACGCCCAACGGCAACACCAAGAAGACCAAGGGCACCAAGGTGAACCTGGTAATCTCCAAGGGCCCCAAGCCCTCCGAAAAGGTTGAGGTTCCCAAACTTGTCGGCCTGACCAAGGACCAAGCAGAAGCCGCACTGGCAAGCGTTGGCCTGAAGGGCAACGCCTCCGAGGAGGCCAACGAGGGTGATGAGGGCCAGGTCTTTGAGCAGGGCACCGAAGCCGGTAAGGAAGTCGCGAAGGGCACGACCATCTCGTACAAGGTCTCGAGCGGCCCGGATACCACGTCCGTCCCCGACCTGACCGACATGACCGAGGCCCAGGCGCGCAACGCCCTCGATATGGCAGGCTTTGGCGTCGACGTGAGCTACCAGGAGAACGACTCGGTTACCGAGGGCACCGTGATCAGCTGGAACCCCAGCGGCAAGCAGAAGCCCGGCGCCACGATTACCGTCGTCATTGCCAAGAAGTCCGGCAAGGCCACCGTCCCGGGCAACCTGTACGGCAAGAGCATCACCGCCGCCGTTACCGCGCTCAACAACGCCGGTTTCTATAACATCGGCTTCTGTGACCAGAACGGCAATCCCGTAAGCGGTAACGAGGATGCCACCGTTACGGGCGTCTCCCCCACTGGCAAGCAGTCCACCGACAGCACGATTACGCTGACGGTCGCACTTTCTGGTTCGGGCTCGGGCTCGGGCACGAGCACGGGCGACGATTCCGGTACGACCAACTAGTCGCCACCCCACCGCTCATCGCGGCTTTCGCCGCAAACATATTCGCTCACAGGCGCCCGCTTGCTCCCCCAGCAAGCGGGCGCTTTCTTTATCTGAAGCAGCGAATACTACGGCATGCCTTAAACCAGAAGAGCCCGGCACCATAGCGGTACCGGGCTCGATATTCCTCTGGTGCCCCCGGGCGGATTCGAACCGTCGACACCCGCTTTAGGAGAGCGGTGCTCTATCCCCTGAGCTACGGAGGCATGTTGTACTAGTGTAGCAGATTTACTGCATCGCAATACGTCGCATGACTAGACTTCGAAGTTGCGGTGGAATAGTTCCTGTCTGAAGCATCTAAAGCCGTATTTAGGAACTATTTCACCGCAACTTATGAGGAGCTAGTTGCCTTTGTGGAAGAGGTTTTTGATAACGGAGGGGATGCTCTTGGCGCCCTTGGCCGTCACATCGATAAAGTCGGGCGAACGCACGAGTCTATCCTCGTCCACGTACTTGCGCACAGCGCGAAGCGTCTCTTTGTCGTCGCGCGTCGAAAACGTAAAGTGACCGTTGTCCTTGGTGAAGATGGCAAAACGCGTAATCTTCTTGGTGCCGCGCAAAACCTCGGCGGCAATATAGTCGACCTCGTCCCACGGGATTTGAATATAATCCTCGGGATTGCGCTCGTTATAGTACTCGAACGCCTTATTGCCCACCATCACGTTACCGTGGCTGGTAAGCCCCATCAGGCAGGTTGCCGGCGTTGCCAGATCGACCGTGCTGTTCTGAGATTGCGCCATACGCGCCTCGCCCTCCAATAAAAACAATCGGACCGCATCCAGTGTACCCACCGGGTGCGGTCCGTTTCAATGGCTCAAAAGCCCTTACCTAGCAACTCTCGGTCTTAAGCCGAAGCGTGCTTACATGAAGCCGCAGAAGCGACCGATGATGCCGACGGCGAAGAGAGCCAGGATGATGACGATCGGGCTGACCTTCTTCTTGAGGAGCTTGCAGACCAGCAGGGTCAGGCACACGGCGGCAAGGCCGGGGATGAGCTGATCGAGGTTGGCCTGAAGCGTGGTGACCTTCATCTGATCAAGGGCGGTAGCACCGACGGAGTTGTACATCGTCAGCGCTTCCTTGATACCTTCGGAACCGGAGGGCAGGCTAGCCCAGTCGATAAAGGCGCCAGCAGACTGCTTGACCGTGGAGACGATCGGGGTGAAGGAAATGGACACCCAGCGCTCGACCAGGGCGCCGATGATGAACATACCCAGGATGGAAGCGCCCTCGGTGACCTTGCCCATCAGACCACCGGAGAGGTCCTTGGCGATGGAGGAGCCGACCTTGTAGCCAAACTCCTGCGTGTACCACAGGAAAGCGTAACGGATGATGTTCCACGCGAAGAAGAACAGCAGCGGACCGACGATGCTGCCGGACATGGCCAGGGAAGCGCCCAGAGCGCCCAGAATCGGGCGAAGGGTGAACCAGAAGACGGGGTCGCCGACGCCGGCGAGCGGGCCCATCATACCGACCTTGACGCCCTGAATGGCGACGTCGTCAATCGGGGCACCGTTGGCGCGCTCCTCCTCGAGAGCGAGGGTAACGCCAATGACGGGGGCGGAAACATAGGGGTGGGTGTTATAGAACTCCAGGTGGCGCTTAAGAGCGGCAATCTGGTCATCCTTGCTGGTGTAGAGCTTCTTGATCGCAGGGATCATTGCGAAGCACCAGCCGCCGTTCTGCATACGCTCGTAGTTCCACGAGCCCTGAAGGAACTGATGACGGAAGCAAACCTTCTTGCGGTCAGCCTTGGTGAGCTGAATCTTGTTCTCTGCCATATGTATCACTCCCCTCCTACTCGTAATCGTTCAGAATGTCGCCGAGCGGGTCGCCGGAGCCACCGCCCATGCCGCCACCCTGCTTGGCCAGATCCTTAAGGCCAAGGTAGATGAGGGCAAGGGAGATGCCGATGAGACCAAGGGCGATCAGCGTGAGCTGAGGGATGGCAGCAAGGACAAAGCCGAGGACGAAGAACGGCCAGGTCTCCTTGGTGGCCATCATGTTGATGACCATGGCGTAACCGACGGAAGCGACCATGCCGCCGCCGACAGCCATGCCGCCGGACAGCCAGTCGGGCATAGCGTTAAGCGCGTTGGTAACGGCCTCGGCCGGGATGACGCACAGAAGCACTGCCGGGATGGCGATACGAAGGCCCTGCATGAGGATGGCAGCATACTGCCAGCGCTCGATGCCGGAGAAGTCGCCCTTCTCGGCGCAACCGTCCATGGCGTGAGCGATAGCGGTAGCAATGGTACGGCAGATCATGGTCAGGAACAGACCAGCGACCGACAGCGGGACGGCGACGGCGATAGCGGTGGTAACGGCCTTGGCCGAATCGGTGGCGCCACCGTTGAGGGCGAGCACCATGATGATCGAAGAAGCGACCGAGGCCAGAGCGGCGTCAGGCGCGACAGCGGCGCCGACGTTAGCCCAGCCAAGGGCCATCATCTGGAGCGAACCGCCCAGGAGGATGCCCTCCTGAAGGTGACCGGTTACGAGACCGATAAGCGTGCATGCCACGAGCGGCTGATGGAACTGGAACTCATCCAGAATGCCTTCCATACCGGCAAGCAACGCGACAATCGCAACAAGCAGAATAGTGATTGCAGACATGTATCGGACCCTCCTTTACTATGCTTGAGCGGCCAGTTCGGCCTTAGCTTTCTTCAACATGGCGTCGAGATCCTCGGAGGAATCCGAAGGAACCTTGCGGACCTCGAACTTGACGCCCTTGGCCTTGAGGGCCTCGAGAGTCTTGACGTCGTCATCGCCCATAGCGACGGCGTTGGTGACGACGACCTTGCCCTTGGAGTGAGCCATGGAACCGATGTTGACTTCCTTGATGTCGACGCCGGCCTCGATGGCCTTAAGCAGATCCTGCGGGTTCTCAAAGAGCAGCATGGCCTTGGTGTCACCAAAGCGCGTGTCCTTGACGACCTCGGCCATCTTCTTGATGGGCACGACGTTGGCATGGACTCCCGGAGGGGCAGCCTGCTCGATCATGGTCTTGCGGAGCTCGTCGTGAGCAACGCCGTCGGAAACCACGATGATGCGGTTGGGGTTGATCTGCTTGGTCCACGTGGTGGCCACCTGGCCATGAAGCAGACGGGTGTCGATACGGACGTGGGCGATCTTGATGTGCCCATCGCCGATGACCGTTCCCGGAGGGATGGCGCCTGCAGGAGCAGCGGCGGCCGCAGCCGGCTTCTTCTCCTCGGGCTCCAGAGACTCGGGCTTGACGCGCACGCCAGCCTTAGCCTCAGTCACGAGATGTTTTGCGATCGCATGTGCAGTGTTCTTTGCGTCAAAGCGCTGCGAATATGCCTCGATGAGCATAGGCAGGTTGACACCGGTGACGATAGCCCAGGAATCGTGGCCCTCGATGAGCCCGCTGATCTGGTTGAACGGCGTGCCGCCCCACAGATCAACGAGGAAGAGCACCTGCTCCTGGTCCTCGAAGGAAGCGATTGCTTCCTCGACCTTGGCACGGAAGTCGTCGGGGCCCATGCTCGGCTCGAGCGAGACCACGGCAACAGACGGCTGATCGCCAAAGACCATCGAGCCCGTCTGCTTGATTCCAGCTGCCAAGTCCCCGTGGCTAGCAAGAACAATACTTACCATCACATAACCTCCTTTTTGTCTACGTATTTCCTACACGACATGAAGGAAGTATACCTGTTTGGTTTGTGGAATTATAGCTAAATTCGCAAAAGGTTGGATTATTTGTTTAAACGTCTAAGTTTGTTACAAATTGATTACGTTGCCGGTTTACAGCTTATTGCCTGCTAAAACGTGATTTGCTGATTGCTTTCAAAGACATATAAAGGTGCACTGTTCGTTAAGACCGCTTTTAGGTGGATCCCAATGCGTCTGCGTGCCACCATTTTGTTTAAACAGACATGACTTGACTAACCGAAGCAAATATGTTTAGAACTCTAACCCATGTAGTCATTGGATGTTAGGCGATGTGGAGAGGGTTGGCGGCGTCGACGGCATCGGGGGCGTCGGAAGGACCGTCGGGGACAGCGTCTGCCGGATCCTCGTCGGGGGTCTCGATCTGTTTGATCATTACCTCTTGGCCCTGCAGCAAATAGGTCTCGCCGCTACCGCACTGGGGACAGGTCTTGCCGTGCTCGACCGTCGCGTAGTCGCAGCCGCACGCCTCGCAATGTGTCACGGCCTCGACGGGCTCCACGATAAGCTCCGCGCCCTGCGCGATAGGCTTTTTATCTGCTGCCCAGCGCCAAGCGTCGAGCAGCAAGTCGGGAACGACGCCCGAGACCTCGCCCAGTAGCAACGTCACGCTCGAAACGCGACGCACGCCATGAGCGCGCGCCACATTCTCGACATCGCGAATGATGTGATAGACGATTCCGAGCTCGTGCACTTTTAATTCCTTCCGTCGTTCCCGTTATGGCTGCTTACTTGCGACCAAACTTAATCTTGATGGCGCGCTTGAGCGCATACTTGCCGAGGCTTGGGAGCTTTTGCTCGTATTTGACCATCGTGGAGCACTCGGGGCGGTCGCGATCCAGATGGATGGCGTCGAACGCGCACTTGGTGGTGCACAGGCCGCAGCCGATGCACTTGTTGGGGTCGACGATCGAGGCGCCGCAGCCCAGGCAGCGGGCGGTCTCGGCGCGCACCTGCTCCTCGGTAAAGGTCTCAACATACTCGCTAAACGGTGCAGCCTTCTCGCGCTCGCGGTCCACGTGGGCAACCTCGCGGCTCGCGTTGTCGTAGCTTTCGATCACGACATCGTCGCGGTCGAGCGAGGTGTAGCGGCGCTGGTTGCGGCCGATGGTGAGCGTGGAGCCCGGCTGCACAAAGCGATGGATGGACACCGCGGCCTCGTGGCCGGCGGCGATGGCGTCGATGGCAAAGCTGGGGCCGGTGTAGACGTCGCCGCCCACAAAGATGTCGGGTTCGGCGGTCTGGTAGGTCTGGGGATCGGCAAGGACGCCCTGGCCGCGGCCGAGCTCCACCTTGGAGCCAGCTAGCAAGTCGCCCCACACAATGGACTGGCCAATCGACATGACCACGCGGTCGGCATCGACGCGGCGCAGGTCATTCTCGTCGTACTCGGGCGCAAACCGGCCCTTGTCGTCAAAGACACGCGTGCAGCGCTTGAAGGTGATACCACACACACGGCCGGTCTCGTCCAGATGGACCTCCTTGGGACCCCAACCGCAGCTGATGTGCGCGCCGTCCTCAATGGCCTCGCGACGCTCCTCCTCGCTGGCGGGCATCTGGGCCTCGCTCTCCAAGCAGAACATCTCAACATGCTCGGAGCCCAGACGGCAGGCGTTGCGGGCAACATCGATGGCCACGTTGCCGCCGCCCACCACGATAGTGCGGCCGGACAGGGTATCGATCTTGCCGCTGTTGACCTCGCGCAAAAAGTCGACGGCTACGGTCACGTCCTCGGCATCCTCGCCCGGAATACCGGCGAGGCGGCCACCCTGGCAGCCGATGGCAACATAAAAGGCCTTAAAGCCCTGCGCGCGCAGTTCGTCGAGCGTCACGTCGCGACCGACCTCCACGCCATAGCGGAACTCGGCACCCATCAGGCGAATGACCTCGACCTCGGCCTCGATAACATCCTTCTGCAGCTTAAAGCTGGGAATACCGTAAGTGAGCATACCGCCCGGGCGCTCGTTCTTCTCGAATACGACGGGCTTGTAGCCCTTCTCGGCCAGATAGAAAGCGCAGGACAGACCGGCCGGGCCGGCACCGATGATGGCGATCTTCTGGTCGAAGCCGCCGGCACGCGTCGGGGTCACCACAGGTGGGACATAGCGGGTCGCGGCATCCAGATCGCGCTGGGCGATAAACTTCTTGACCTCGTCGATAGCCACGGCGGCGTCCACACGGCCGCGGGTGCAGGCATCCTCACAGCGGCGGTTGCACACACGGCCGCAGATAGCGGGCAGCGGGTTCTCGCGCTTGATGAGCGCCAGCGCCTCGTCATAGCGACCCTGAGCCGCGAGCTTCAAATAGCCCTGAACGGCGACATGCGCGGGGCAGGCCGTCTTGCAGGGCGCGGTGCCGGACTCATGCGTCTCGATGCGGTTGTCGTTGCGGTAGTTGGGCGACCACTTGGTGTGGTCCCACTTGGTGGCATCGGGCAGCTCCTGGCGCGGATACTCGGGCACCTGTCCGCCCGCCTTTTTGCTGCAGAGCTTCTGGCCCAGCTTGGCGGCGCCGGCCGGACACACCTCAACGCAGCGACCGCAGGCCACGCACTTGTCCTTCTCGACCTTGGCGACATAGGCCGAGCGCGACAGGTTGGGCGTGTTGAACAGCTGCGAGGTGCGCAGGGCGTAGCACACGTTGACGTTGCAGTTGCAGATGGCGAAGATCTTGTTCTCGCCGTCAATGTTGGTGATCTGGTGCACAAAGCCGTTGTCCTCGGCCTGGCGCAGGATGTCGTAGACCTCGTCGCGGGTCACGTAATGGCCACGATCGGTCTCGACCACGTAGTCGGCCATGTCGCCCACGGCGATGCACCAATCGGCCGGGTCGTCGGCACAGCCCTCACCCATCACGCGACGGCTCGCACGGCAGCTGCAGGTGCTGGCGGCATACTTACCCTCGTATTTGTCGAGCCAGTGCTCGATATGCTCAATAGGCACCGAGGTGCTCGCGGCATCGATGGCCTTCTCGACCGGAATGACGTGCATGCCGATGCCGGCGCCTCCGGGCGGCACCATCGGCGTGGCCTTGGACAGCGGACCCTTGGATGCCTGTTCAAAGAACTTGGCGTAAACCGGATGCTCATCGAGCTGGCTCACGCGCATGTTGAGGAACTCGGCAGAACCCGGCACCAGCATGGGCAGGACCCACTGCTTGGCGCGCTCGGGGTTTTCCCAGTTATACTCGAGCAGACCCGTGTAGCTCATGTCGTCGAGCATCTTTTCGATATCGGCCTCGGGCATGCCGGTGAGCTTGACCATCTCGGGCAGCGTATAGGGACGGCGCATCTTCATCTTGCAGAGTACCTCGGCCTGCTCGTCAGTCGCGGCCTCGGCAAACGACCAGTACTCGTAGCCCAGCAGCTCGTCGCGATGCAGCAGGCGGTTAGTGCAGTGCTCGCACAGTTTGACGATGGCCTCGCGCGGATGCTCCGGCAGCGGCGGCACAAACTCCGCACCGATATCGGGCTCGGTGTAGCTAATCCCCGGTCCGTTGAGAATCATAGTCGTCCCTTCTCTTGCCGCAGCCTGGCAGGCACGCAGCGCCCCTCTTTTTACGGGCTCGACATGCCCCCACGCCGTTCACCCGATATTGTTGACATTGTGTCAAAAACAGTATTGACGAACCGTCAACAATATTCAAGACTGTTAGGCGAACGGTCAGGCTCAAACGGATGAAAGGCGGCAAACGCATGGGCAACAACACAGCAGATACCTCTGCGGTCAATGCCGTCCCCGCATCCGACAGCGCGGCAAAGCGCTTGACGGGCGACGAACGCCGTCGCGAGATCCTCACCGCCGTGCGCACCGTAAGCTCCGAGCTGGGCGTGTCCCACCTATCGGTATCGGCCGTGACCAAGCGAGCCGGCTGCACGCGCTCGCTGTTCTACCACTACTTCGCCGACATGGACGCCGCCGTCACCGCCGTCATGGACGAGGCAATTGACGGTTTTATCTCCGAGCTCGAGCAGTGGAATGCCAACCGCATCGTCGGTGATATTGAGGGCGCGCTCGACACCGTCGCCCCGCTCTTTAAGCGCCTGGTCGCCAGCGGCCACGAGCTGCCGAGTACCCTGACCTCGAGCAGCGGCGCGCTCTACGGCGGCTTTCTGCACAACGTGGTTCAGCGCGTGGCTCAGTACATCTGCGACACCACCGTGGTTGATTTTGTCGCCCATCACGAGCTGCGCATCGACCATGTCTACGAAACGTTCTACACCCTCATCATGGGTCTTTTGATGTATATCCGCACGCACCCCGATGTGCCCGACGAGACGGTCAAGGAAATCATCGCCTCGACGCTCCACATCGAGGGCTATACCGCCAAGTATCCGGAGCGCAAGCCCCAGAACTGACGACATTTGGCCAAACTGTCCGCGATCAGAAGAGGGGCCGCGGGCGTGTGAAAGGAGAGCAGCATGCTGTTCGATGTTTGGGGTAGCGATACCCTTATCCACTGGGCCGGCTGGGCCATGGTCTTTATTGGCCTGATCGTGCTCAACGAGGTCGGCCGCCGCACCAAGCTCGGCGCGGCCATCATCTTTGGCGTGGCTCCGCTGGCCATGACCATCTACTGCGTCGCCATCGCCGTCGGCGTTTCGCAGGGTGCCGAGTGGGCGCTCACCAACCCCACCCATGTGTACCAGAACAGCTGGTTCCACTACGCCAAGGTGTACGCGGCGCTGGCCGGTTGCTGGGGCTTCATTGCCATTAAGTACCAGTGGGGCAAGATCGGCAAGGCGCATTGGTTCCGCGCGTGGCCGTTTGTGATCGTCGCCATCAACATCATGATCGCCGTCGTGTCTGACTTTGAGAGCGCCTATCACTTCTTTGTCCTGGGCGAGTCCACCTGGGTCACCTCCGAGGGCGCCACGCAGCTGGCCGGCTGGAACAACGTGTTCAACGGTATCGCGGGCATCATCAACATCTTCTGCATGACCGGTTGGTGGAGCGTCTACGCCTCCGAGGACAAGACCGACATGCTGTGGCCCGACATGACCTGGGTCTACATCATCGCCTACGATATCTGGAACTTCTGCTACACCTACAACTGCCTGCCCACCCACTCCTGGTTCTGCGGCTTTGCGCTGCTGCTGGCGCCCACCGTCGCCGCCTTTATCTGGAACAAGGGCGGCTGGATTCAGAACCGCGCCTTTACGCTGGCCATTTGGTGCATGTTTGCCCAGGTGTTCCCGTACTTCCAGGAGGAGTCCATCTTTGTGACGCACTCCACGCTCGATCCCGGCGCCGCCACCGCGGTCTCGGTCGCCGCGCTGGTCGCCAACGTCGCCGCGATCATCTACGTCGCCTACCGTGCCAAGAAGCTCGGCCGCAATCCCTACAAGCAGGATGTCTTTGAGGGCACCAGCGATTGGGAGAAGGCCACTGCCCGCCGCGCCAAGGTTGATTACGCGCACGCCGAGTAACGTGCCTGGCGCAGACATCGCTTGAGCGCGAAGCAGCATAGCCGGCTCCGCGCAATGCAACGTATTGCAGAGCCCCCGGAATGTGATTTGTCCGCTTTCCGGGGGCTTTTTGTTGTTGCGCGCATCCACGCACATATTCAAAACCTCTCGCACAGATAAAATCAGATTTCCGATCGCCTGACAGCTCTATATGACTCTGTTTTTGGGTACATTGTTGTCCCGATATTGAGCTTGGGGGATGTATGAATGATGAGACGATGGGCCAAGAGGATGCGGCCCAAGATGCAGAAGCTTGCGCTGAGGCCTTGGAGAGCTTAGACCGGATTTCACTCGATGAGATTGCGTTTGACGATTCGGGCGTTGATGTGCAGGATGAGCCGGAAACCGAGGCGCAGTCCGATGATCAGGATGCAGGCGACGTTGAGCCTGCCGAGGATGAGGCAGATCACGAAGACACCGAAAGCGAGGCCGGCAACCAGCCCGAATCCGACACGGGCGAGGAAACCGTCTTGCTCGACAGCTTGCCGGCCGAGGATTCGCTGACCCGCGAGCTTCCTGGCCTGGGTTCCGCACCAGCCGTGGACGAGACCATCGCCATGGGCGATATTCCCCTACCATCCGTTCCTTCGGCACGCGAAGCCGAGGTTCGCCATCGCAAGATGTCGCCCAAGCGCCGCAATCTGATGGTCGCCGGCATCGTGGCCGTCGCGCTCGTCGCCGGCGGTGCAGGCTATGCTGCCTGGAACGGATATCAGCAAGAGCAGGCTGCCGCTGTCGCCGCCAGTGCGCACACGATGATGTCGGTCCAGATTGGCGTGCATGCCGCGGGCCTCGACTGTTCCACCGGCTCCAAGATTCCCGTACAGGTGAGCGGGCAGGACTCCGACGGCTCATCCGTGAGCGAAACGCTCTACGTTGATGAGCACGGCCGCGGCATCAAACTGCTGCCCGGCGATTACACGCTCTCCATCGCCGCCTCCCCCATCGCGGCCGACGGCACCATCTATACCGTCCCGACCACCAAGGCGCAGGTCACCGTTAAGAGCGATGGACAGGATTTAAGTGCCCAGGCCACCTTTAAGCTCAAGGTGCCTTCGGCCGACACGGTGACCGGCGACCAGATCGATGCCGCCGCCAAATATGCCGAGGAGGGAGGCGCGAGCTCCGCCGCTACCGCCAAGGTGCTCCAGCAGGCGGCAACCGCGCGGCGCGACGCCGCCGTCAATGCCGTGAGCGCGCAAAAGGCACAGGCATCCCGTGATGCCGACGCCCGTCACAAGGCAACCGACCTCTACCAGCTCGATATCCCCGTCGAGTGGTACGGCAAGGTCGAGACTTGGCAAAATGGCAGCACGCTATGCATCTATCTTGCCGGCGACAGCGATACGCCGATTGTGACGCTCGTCGCGGTGCGCGAGGGCGAGAGCTTTACGCCCGATGAAGGCGATACGGTTTTGGGTGCGGCCAATCTAGGCAACGGTTACACCGTCTATGCTAGCGGTCCTGTCTATCCGTATGTGGTGCCCCAGACTATCAACGGGCGCACCCAGGATCCCGTGTCGACCTACCCCATGGACACGGCCATTGAGCTTGTCGAGCTGACGACCGGCAACCGCTATACATATAGCCAGATCAAGAACGACCTGGTTGGCAAAGACGGCAACGCAGACGCCGCGACCAAACTCGAGACCGACTACCTCGCGCAGATCCTGCTGCCGAGTATCAAAGCCCAGGACTAGCCTGGCGCAGCAACGTGCTCCCCAACCGTGATGAAGGAGCCAGGAGGTCCTGACCCCACAGGCCCATAGATGATTAGGCAAGGAGCCACTTCCATGCGGGCATAACGTGTACCACACCGTGCTCGCATGGAATATCGGTCTGTTCATCCATGGTAACGATTGCCGACTCGCCAAGATCAAACTGGGCCATCGAGGCATCAAGCGCGGCAATTTCGCGCTCGCGCGTTTTCTCACTTGCCATATCCGCACTCACCTGAATCAGGCTATAAGCCCGCATGAGAAGCGCGTCCCCAGCCACAAAGTCTACCTCATGGCTTTTGCTCTTCTCTTTGATTAGCAGGCGGCAGACCGAGCCGGTCCTCACCGCGGGAGTCCTTCTTCTTAGCGCATTGAACACTGCGGTCTCGAGCCTCTGGCCCTGGTCCAATGCCGATGCGGGAGAGAATGCTCCAAACATCGCAGGGTCGACAGCGTAGACCTTAGACGCAGACCGCATGTTATTTGCCAGTGAACGCGTGAACTCCGGCACAGAAAATAACAGGTAGGCGTCCTCATAATACTCAAGTAAATCGCTGAGCGAATTACGACTGACGGGTATCTGTCTGCTCTTGAACTCGTTGTACACTTTGTTCACTGACAGCTCTCGTCCCGAAGATGCCATACACCGCGTCAAGAACAGCGATGCCAGGCGAGGGTTCTTGACGTCGTAACGTTCAACGACGTCCATGGCGACCGTTCGCGAAGCATATTCCTGTAGCAGCTGAATCGCGTCTGCAGGCGTCTGCTCAAGTGTCGCGATGAATCCCCCTTGTTCAAGATACCCGATCAGATGATGTCGAAGCAGCGCTGCATCGCTCGGGGAAAAGGTCGCATCTGGCTCGGGAACGCTCCCCGTCTTATATCGAACGTATTCCGAAAAACTCAACGGAAAAAGCTCTCGCACAAGAGAACGACCCCTGAACTCGCTCTTAAGTTCTGAGGACAGCATCTTGGAAGAAGATCCCGTCACATAGACGGTCGCTTTCTCCGTATCGACTACACGCCGCAGAAACGCACCCCATTCGGGAATTTCCTGGATCTCGTCAAAGAAAATGTAAGCGCCCTCGGTTCGAGCAACAGGATACAGCGCATAGAACGTGTCGAGCACGTCCGCCAGCAGCGATGGCTCATACGGGCGCAAGCGCTCATCCTCAAAATTGAAGTAAAGCATCCGGTCAAGCTCGACGCCCCGGCTCTGAAGCCGCCGCATCTCCTGATACAGGCGATACGTCTTTCCACAACGGCGGGCCCCCACAATCACATTTACGATGTTGTCGCGCTTTGGCTCCTGTGGGTTTCCTAGATCAAGGTCTCGCTCAAAGACCTGCGGAACCCCCTGCTGTTCAAAGTCCTTTATTTTCTGGGCGATCAAGTCGTTGAATGCCATGATTCTCCAATCTTGCTCTCTAGCTAATCAAAATTATACCGATTCTTGATTAATTAGAGAGCAAGATTGTATGTAGCTTGATTAACACTTAAGCAAGTTTTATCACCGTTATTGCTCCGAAGGATATCGAGTGGCTGAGAGGACAACCGAGCTCGAATGCGACTCCCCGAGCAGTCAATTTGGGACGGGGATATTATGACCACCCTACAAAAGTTAGCGCCACGGGTCGGCTTCGAACAGCGGCTCGCGCTCGGGGCGGCGATCGCTGTAGGGATCGTAGCCGTCATCGTCCTCGTTCTCGGCACGGATGTAGGGGTCGCGCGGCTTGGGTGCCGGCTTAGGCACAGGCTTGGGTGCGGCGGGTGCGGCATCGGTCGCCGGCGCACTTGTCTTGATCTCGTCTTTCATCTGCATAGCTCCTTGCCATGTACTCATGCTCAACATCATCGATTGTCGCACGAAAAAGGGCGGCGGACCCGATTGGATCCGCCGCCCTTGGCGTTTTGCGATGAGGTGCGGTTAAAGCCGGCCCCATAATTTACTCTGCGTCGGGGACCTCGTAGGTGGCCGCCGGCGTGTTATCGCACACGACGGTAAAGCCACCGTCCTTGTCGACATCGACCGTCACCTGATCGCCCTCGCGCACCGTGCCGTCGATGATAGCGGCGGCGATGGCATCCACGACCTCGCGCTGAACCAGACGCTTGAGCGGACGGGCGCCAAAGACCGGGTCCAGGCCGCCCACGGCGAGCATCTGCTTGGCCGCCGGGGTGATGGCAAGCGTCATGCGCTCCTTGGCCAGACGCGCGCGGACGTCGGCGAGCTGGATGTCGACGATCTTCTCGATCTGCGCCATACCGAGCGGATGGAACACCACGATATCGTCGATACGGTTGAGGAACTCGGGGCGGAAGGTCTGAGCCATGGCAGCGTCGACCTGATGGCGCATCTCCTCCTCGTCCTTACCGGACAGATCGGCGATGGCCTTGGAGCCCACGTTGGACGTCATGATGATGATCGTGTTCTTGAAGGACACCTGGCGACCCTGGCCATCGGTCAGACGGCCGTCGTCGAGCACCTGCAACAGCACGTTAAAGACATCCGGATGGGCCTTCTCCATCTCGTCGAGCAAGATCACGGAGTAGGGACGACGGCGCACGGCCTCGGTGAGCTGGCCGCCCTCGTCGTAACCCACGTATCCCGGGGGCGCACCGATCAGACGCTGGACGCTGAACTTCTCCATGTACTCGGACATATCGATACGCACGAGCGCGCGCTCGTCGTCGAACAGGCACTCGGCAAGCGCCTTGGCGAGCTCGGTCTTACCCACGCCAGTGGGGCCCAGGAAGAAGAAGCTGCCGATGGGCTTGTCCGGATCGGAGAGGCCCGCACGGCTGCGGCGCACGGCCGCGGCAACGGCGGAGACGGCCTCATCCTGACCGATGACGCGCTTATGCAGCTCGCCCTCCAGGCCCTTGAGCTTGTCGAGCTCGCCCTGCATCATCTTGGACACGGGCACGCCGGTCCAGGCACTCACGACCTCGGCGATCTCGTCGGAGGTCACCTGCTCGTTGAGGCCCTCGCCGTCCTGCTGCTTTTGTGCCTCGAGCGCAGCCTCGGAATCCTGAATCTGCTGCTGCAGGCCCGGAATCACGGAGAAGCGCAGCTCGGACGCACGGCCCAGGTCGCCGTTGCGCGTTGCACGCTCCTCTTCGCTCTTGGCCTCGTCAAGCTGGCCCTTAAGCTCCTGCACGTGGTCGATGGCGTTCTTTTGGTTGAGCCAGCCGGCCTTTTGCACGTTGAGCTTTTCCTGGACCTCGGCGATCTCCTGACGTAGGGCCTCCAGACGCTCCTTGGAGGCGTCATCGGTCTCCTTCATGAGTGCCTGCTCCTCGATCTGCAGCTGGGTGAGCTGACGCGTGGTGGCGTCGATCTCGACCGGCATGCTGTCGAGCTCCATGCGCAGGCGGCTTGCGGCCTCATCGACCAGGTCGATGGCCTTGTCGGGCAGGAAACGGTCGGCGATGTAGCGATCGGAGAGGTCGGCAGCCGCCACGAGCGCGCTATCGGTGATATGCACGCCGTGGAAGATCTCGTACTTCTCCTTGAGGCCACGCAGGATCGAGATGGTGTCCTCGACGGTAGGCTCGCTCACCATAACGGTCTGGAAACGACGCGCGAGCGCCGCGTCCTTCTCGATGTACTTGCGGTACTCGTCAAGCGTGGTCGCGCCGATCGCGTGCAGGTCGCCACGGGCGAGTGCGGGCTTCAGGATGTTGCCGGCGTCCATGGAGCCCTCGGTGGCACCCGCGCCCACGATGGTGTGGAGCTCATCGATGAACAGGATGACCTTGCCCTC
>CABUMU010000003.1 GCA_902492855.1 uncultured Collinsella sp.
GGCCTATCTTTGGCGTTGGAGCACGGGCGGCGCACCGACTACGGGCGCTCCATATTGGGGACGATACTGCCTTCGGTCACCGCATGCACGGCAAGACGCATGATGTTGTCGTAGCCAGTCTTGCTCAGGATCTCCGAAATGCGGCGCTTGATGGTGCCCTCGCTCATAAACAGCTCGGCCGCAATCTCGCGACGGCTCTTGCCCTCGCAGGCGAGGCGCAAAATCGACAGCTCGACATCGTCGAGTGCCGCCGCGCCCGAAAAAATGCTTTCGGGCGGCTTGGGAAACGTGCAATAGCCCGCCAGCGTGGAGCGCATCACAGCGAACAGCTCGTCGATACCGACGTTCTTGTACACAAAGCTATCGACGCCCGCCTCGCGAGCCTGATCGACAAAGGTGATCTCGGGCATGCCCGTCATGATAATGATGCGACACTCGGGCAGCTGTTCCTTGATACGTGCCGCCGCCACGATGCCGTTTGAATCGTGTTCGGTGCACACGTCCATCAGTATCATGTCCGGGCGCTCCTTGAGCGCGACACCCAAGGCCTCGGAGGCATCGGCGATCGCGGCGACGACGGTCATATCGGGCTGGTCGCCAACGGAGCGTGCCAGGCTTTCGCGCAAAATGGCCTGGTCTTCGACAATTAACACGCGGATCATGAGTTTCTCCTTTGGGACGTGTCGTTGGCGTTAAGCGGAATGGATACCGTAAGCGTAAAGGGCGGGGCAGCATGGACCTCTAGGCTGCCACCCAGATCTTGCGCGACATGCCTCATACCTGGGATACCCGTTCCCTCGCGATACGATACGGGGGCCGGGGACCCGTCGTTAGAAATCGTCATGCGCGCGACGGCTACAGCATCCGCCCCCTCCTGCCACAGACGCACGTGGATCCGATGCGCCTGCGCATGCTTGGTGGCATTGGTCGATGCCTCACGAATAATCTGCAAAAATGCGACGGCGACACGCACGTCCTCGGGCAGCGTGCCCTCAACATCGATTTGCACACTCACCAGGCCAAAAGCATGGACGATATCACCCAGCTGCTCTGCAGGCTCGCCGGCACCGGCACTGCGCAAATCGGCGGCAATTGAGCGTAGCAACGGGTCAATCTGCTCGAACGACTCATCGTCCAGACGCCCCTCCTCCAAATAGCGATGAAGAATGGACAGACGCTGCCCGATTACATCGTGAACGCGGGCACGCATACGTAGGTAGACCGCATTGTCGGCAACCTTTTTAACCTCTTCGATCTGGGCCTGGAGCTCTTGGCCCGCAAGCTCAAGCAGGTGGTTGGCTTGCGCCAGGCGGTCGTGGGCATGCGCATACTCCGTCACGTCCAGGCCGACGACGCGCTCGAACGGACGGCCCGAGACCGTAACGGAGTCACGCACGAACAGACGAATCTCGGAAGGAGAGATCTCGACCACGGCGCGATCCCTGCCAAAGCGATCAAGGTCGATATGGGCGCGATTAGCGCTGCTTTCGGGCATTTGCATGCTAAGTTTGCGCAGGTCGTTCCATGTGCTGCTCATGTCACACAGATCGGTAGGCATATGAAGCTCCACCAGGTTTTTACGCATGCAGCGGTTCATGAGCAGCGGACGGCCCCTCGGGTCCAGATACAGGATGCCCACGGGAATCACGTTGATGGTTTCAATCGTCGAGAATGCGGTGATATCCTCCTGGCGGTTACGGACGTCCATCAAGAGCGCAGCGATGGTACGGAACAGGAAGAACGCTCCCTCTGCGATAAGGACAACGGTCCACGCCGAGCCCATGGCAAAAACCACCGGCGGTGTAACAGCGGCAACAAGCAGAAGCTCGACCAGCATGACGGGGCGACGATAGTGCACCATAAGCAGCACGCCATAGGCAAAAATCGCGGCATTGAGCCACAACGCTCCGCCCATTGCCCTGGCGCAAACGTCAAGCGGCGCCACCAGATGCGAGCCAGACGACGCGAACAGGATAAGCGCCGAAATCATCAGGTGAAGCACAAGGCTCGCCTCGTAGGCGCAAATCACCTTTCGGTTATAGGACGAGCGGCGCGATGCGATGAGCGGGACGTGAATCGTCTGCAGACACGCAGCCAGGGCAAAGACAACATCGAGCGCAACGATTTGGGGAAGGATGAGCGAAATCTGCATCGTCACTCACCCGCCCTCGGCATCAAGACGATCATGCGCAGCTGGCCGGGCTCACCCTCAAGGCGGTATGCCACGTTGCGCCCTTGCAGAGCGCTTTCGAGCTCTTGCGCAGCGGGCGTCTGCGAAAGATCTTCATCATCGTTGGAAAAAAGCGTGGCGCGCAGCTCGACACTGCATCGGTCATGGTCGCCCAAGTGATACATAAGCGCCGGATGGTCGGTGGTGTAGGCAAAAAACGCAAAGTCATACACGCAGTCGTACAGGGCGCTTACCGTACTGGCGTGCAACGGGCGCCGTATGGCGATAATCGAGGCGCAATCGATATCGATGGTGCGCAGGTCGCTTGCGAGCTCGTTGGCAATGAGCTGAATGCGGTCGCGATCAAAACCGCTCTCCCCGTGCTGTGCCAACGTGAGCGACCCCTTGCGCTTGCAATAGGCGACGAGCATCTTGGCGCGCTGCAGCATGCGGTAACGCTCGTGCGAAGACGCTTCGTCGGTCAACGACGGCAGCGAGCTCAGCAGGTCGTACATCCCTTCGAGCGCACGGGCAAGCGCCTGGTCTACGTCTTGGACCAGCAAGGTCTCGGCCTCTTGGTCTGCCAAATGCGTCTTAAGGTCGTAGTCGGCGGCGAGTAGCTCGTTTTGACGCTGCAGCTCCATGCGACGATGCGCCAGTTCACGGTTAAGCTCGTTGAGCTCCGACACGTCTTGGGCAAGCAGGGCCGATCCGCCCAGCAGTGGAAAGGCACGGTACATCACATCGGGATCGGACGCCACGGCAAAGGCGTGGGCGCGGCCGTGCTCCTGGGTCCGCAACTCCTCGTGCACGCCCACCGGCATTGGCTTTGAAACTGGCGTGGCATAGACTTCCTGCAGGTCGCGCGTTAGAACTTTGAGGTCAAGCGGCAAGGTGTCGAAGATGCCGGCAATGTCGTGATACGACGGAATGACACCACAATCGAGACAGATTTCCATCGCCACCACGCACAGGACGCAATAGACGAGCGAAAAGTTGAGCCTCCATGCCCAGGGCACGCGCAACGCATACGAGATGGCAAAGAATGCGCCACCCAGCAGTACGAGCGCCGCCGTGCCCGAGAAACGCTGAATGCGAAAGGACGAGGACCGACCAACCAGGATAAAAAAGGCCACAAAGTTAAAGGCCGTCCACACGAGGACGGCGAAATAACCCCAGCCGTACGTGTAATCGTTGCTCCAGGTGTCGCTTGTACGGTCAAAGCGAAAGACCTGCTGGTGAAAATCGTTGGTGAGCACAAATCCGATAAGCAGGATGGCCACAATCCACAGCGCAGCGCAGTAGCGGCGACCCAGACGGTGTTGCTCCAGGCCCGCAAGGCGCAGGCCACACAACTGGTAGAGCAGCGGAATGAGCGTCATGGGCACGTAGTACAGGTACCACAGCACAGTGGCATAGAACGGCGTGAACGACTTGTACTTGAGAATGACTTCGATCATCCAAAGGGCGCAGATGGTGGCGATGGCAACAAGGCGGCGGCGCAACACATAGTCCAAACAGCGCAGATAGACCGATACGCCCCAGATCGAAAATATAATTGCGGCGACAAGCAGCGGGAGAGAGCTCGAATGGACGAG
Organism: uncultured Collinsella sp.; assembly: GCA_902492855.1. Lineage (GTDB taxonomy): Bacteria > Actinomycetota > Coriobacteriia > Coriobacteriales > Coriobacteriaceae > Collinsella. The sequence continues at coordinate 3,769 of CABUMU010000003.1, forward strand.
CGCATCCACGACCTCTCCGGACACCTCGCTATAGGAGGGCACGGCGTTAGATAGTTTGGGGTCGAAGGCGAACAGCGCCGGCAAGACTGCCAAAAGCATGAGGAACAGTGCGGTGATGGCGCCGGCGATAGCGAAGACGCGGTGACGGTACGCCTGATGTGTTATACCAACAAGGAATCGCGGCATAGCGAAGAGCCTGCCGCCCCTGGGATCCGCCACGGGTGCGGATCGGGCGGCCGCGTGGCCGATATGTCGCTCGCGGGTACCCATAGTGCTTTTAGTGTACCGACAGGCAGGCTCAAAAAGCGGGCCACATGTCCCAAAATCCGCAGACGGCAAGGCGCCCGGCAGCCTCCCCCGTCTGGCACTTCCCGATATCCGCCCGCCCCAAACCACCGCAAAGGAGACAGGCACCTTTGTGGTGGTTTGGGGCGATGCGCTAGTCCACGGTGATGTCGAGGTTCTTGCCGATGAGACCTACGTAGCCGCCCTCGGCTGCCTTGGGGCTGTCAGCATGGCAGAGGACCCACTTGTCGGCCTTCCAGTAGCAGTAGCTGTCACCGGCGGCAGGCATGTCGGATGCAGCCTCGGGGCGCGGGCCGTTGGTGCCCGCCGGCAGCGCCACCATCACCTGGAAGCCGCCGTCATCGACCATGCAGGGCGTGTAGTGGAGCGTGGTGTTGAAGACTTCGACGACCGTACCCGCCGGCACGCGGAACGCCTTGACGCACGCGGTGTCGAGCTTACCGTCCTCGATCTCCCAGCGATGCGCCACGAGCAGGATAAAATCGCGTGCACCCAGGTTGAACTCGCTGGCGCGGTGATACTCCAGGCAGTTGAGCTGCGTGTTGTGGCCGTTGCACCAGCCGAGCTGGAAGGGACGGCCGCCAAACATGAGAAAGCCAAGCTTGTCGGCATCCTTGACGTCCTCGAGCTCCGGCGCACTTGCAACGTACTTGCTGCCCTCGGGAATGGGCGTGGCAGAGAGCGCCTCGAGCACGGGCGACGTAAGCTCGGACGGAACGTTATCCCAAACGTTGCCATAGGACTTGAACTCGGGATCGTTGACAGAGTAGATATGCATGTTCGCTCCTGTTCGTTTATGTGACAGTATGAACATTCTAGAACAAACATAAGCGATTTTAAACACTCGTCCCGACCACTCAGCAAAAAGGCACCCCCGCATAAGCGAAGGCGCCCAATGCGCGCGTTTTGGGCGATAAAGCCTTTACGCCTGCTGATAGTGCAGGTGCTTCTCGTCGATATCGGCCAGGTCGCGGTCGAGGTAGCGGCGCGCGAGCCAGTTAGCCATGGGAAGGTTCTGGTCTAGGTAGTTGCCGCACTCCTCGGGAGCGGCACCGGGAACATCGCCCTCAAAGCCGGCGACAAACTCGAACAGCTCACGTACGAGCGGCAGAATCTCCTCGCTCGTCACTTCGCCAAATACGACGAGGTAAAAGCCCGTGCGGCAGCCCATGGGGCCAAAGTAGACAATGCGGCTCGACCACTCGGCATGGTTGCGGAGGAACGTCGCGCCCAGGTGCTCGATGGTGTGGCACTCGGCGGTGTTCATGACCGGCTCCTTGTTGGGCGTGGTCAGGCGCAGGTCAAAGGTGGTGACGGCGGCGCCGGTCGCCGGATCGCGGTCGATGCGGCTCACATACACGCCGGGCTCAAGCAGCAGATGGTCAACGGAAAAGCTCGCAATGCGCTCCATGGCAGATCCTCTCGGTAGTCAATTTGGGACGGGGCTCTTTTAGCTGGTTCGATTGGTCGCACCAATCATACCAGTCAAAAAGCCCCGTCCCAAAAAGACAACTTAGCCCAAGACGCGGGCCATACGTGTCTTGAACTCGGACAGGAAGCGCGGAGCATCCACGGTCAGTGCCACAAGCGCGCTCTTGTCCGGATCGGACAGGCGGCGCTCATCGCAGATGGTGCGACCGCGGTACTCGCCCAGCAGATCAACACGCAGGTTACAGCCGAGCGCACCTACGAGCGTGGGGTCGATCGCCACGGCAACGGCCAGCGGATCGTGCAGCGCACAACCACCCAGGTAGGGTGCGTTCATCTCGTACGAGCCAATGTAGTGCTCGACCATGCTCACAAATGCGCAGCCCGCCATAGTGCCCGAACCCGTCCAGCCGGCAATGTCGCGGCGTGTGAGCACCACGCGATGCGTCACGTCCAGACCCACCATGGTGAGCTTACGGCCCGAGCGCAGCACCGCGTCGGCTGCCTCGGGGTCGCTCGCCATATTGGCCTCGGCGCCCGCGCTCACGTTGCCGGGCACGGTAAGGGCGCCGCCCATCACGACCACGCGGCCGATGGACATCATCGCCGCCGCATCGCGCTCCAGGGCGAGCGCCAGGTTGGAGAGCGGGCCAGTCGCTACGTAGACCAGATCGGGACCATAGGTGCGCGCGGCATCGATCAGATAATCGACCGCAGCGTTGCCGTCGGCCGAGGTCGCCCCCACCGGCTCGTAGGGCGACGCGGGCACGCTCGCGCCGCCGATGCCGTTCTTGCCGTGAATGAGCGCGGTGGACGCCGGCGGCGTATAGGGCTCAGTCGCCTGCAGAGGACGGTCGGCACCCAGGTACACCGGAACCTCGGGGCGACCCAGCAGATCGAGCACCGCCAGGCAATTGTGCGCCGATTGCTCGACGCGCACGTTACCAAAGCACGTGGTGATGCCCACGAGCTCCACCTCGGGGCTCGCGATGGCATAGGCCAGCGCCATCGCATCGTCAACACCCATATCCAGATCAAGGATCAGCTTCTTGATTGCCATTGTTCTACTCCGCTTCTCCGTCTTTATCGTTTAACCAAACCAATGTTCAACTTCGGCGCGCGTGGGAATCGATTGCTGAGCGCCCAGGCGCGACACCGTCACTGCCGAGGCGCGAGCACCCGCGGCCATGCACTCAAAGAGCGGCAAGCCCTCTAGGCGAGCCGCCGCCAACGCGCCGATAAACGTATCGCCGGCGGCCGTGGTATCGACTACCGTACTCGAAAGTGCCGGCATGCGCAGCAGCTCACCGTCATTGCCGAGCGTAACCGAGCCGGCACCGCCCAACGTGATGACCGCGGCGCCGGCGCCCTTGTCGAGCAGCGCATTGAGCGCGGCGACGCAACTCACATCATCCGTGGGCAGAATGCCCGTCAGAACCTGGCACTCGGTCTCGTTGGGACAGACCAGGTCGACCGCAGGCCAGACCTCCGCAGGCAGCTCGCAGGCAGGAGCTGGATTAAAGACCGTATAGAACCCCAGCCCGTGAGCGCAAACAAGCGCCTCGGCCGTCGCCGCAAGGTCACATTCGCCCTGGGCGATAAAGACGCTTCCGGCAGCCGGGGCAATCTCGCTGGCGTCGCCGTCGAGCTCATGGACTACCAGACGCCTCAGCGCGCAGACAACGTCCCCGCCCGCAAGCGCATGGTTGGCGCCCGGTGACAGGATGATGCGGTTGTCGCTCTCGCAGCGAATGATAGTCGCGGTACCGGTCTCCACGTCATCGCGATGCACTACAAAGTCACAGTCCACGCCGGCGTCTTGGAGCCCCACCACGAGCGACGCGCCGAACGCGTCGCGACCGACCGCGCCGATCATGTGCGTGCACGCGCCCATACGCGCGGCAGCTACGGCCTGATTGGCGCCCTTGCCGCCGGCGTTGGTGATAAACCCGCTGCCGCCGACGGTCTCGCCCGCACGCGGTATACGCTCGCACGCCACCGAAAGGTCCATGTTCATGCTGCCGAACACCGCAACGATGCCGCGATCTGCCATGGAAACCTCCTCATCTGCGGGCTTTGCACCCACCGTCGACCGTCGATTGCGCGCCTTCGCACCTCTATAACTTTAGTTCACTTTGATGTGAACGCACCCTTGAGGTTGCGCCAGCAGCAAGCATTCACAGGAGCAGGCAGCTACAATGAATACGTGCTGATTATTCTCGTCATTGGATGATGTTTTATGGAACAATTCTCGCAATCGGGCTCGCGCGGTCGACGCCGCACGGGCAACGAGCCGGCGCCGCACGAACGCGTGAAGAGCGAACGCCGTGCCAACGAGCCGCGACGCACCACGAGCCCCCATCGCGCTTCTGCCAACAACGCGGGCCGCGCCAACACTCCCGCCGCGGAGCAGACGCCTGCTCGCCCCAAGTCCCGCTACATCCCTGCACTCGACGGCCTGCGTACGCTCGCCGTCGTCGCGGTGGTGCTCTATCACCTTAACCTCACGTGGGCTCAGGGCGGCCTGCTCGGCGTCACGATCTTCTTTGTGCTTTCGGGCTATCTGATCACGCGCTTGCTGCTCAACGAAGTCGCTAAGACCGGCCGCATCGACCTCAAGAGCTTCTGGATCCGCCGCATCCGTCGCCTGGTCCCCGCCGTGGTGACCGTCGTGGTGGTGACCTGTGCTCTGTGCACCGTCTTCAACCACGTGATGCTCACCAAGATGCGCCCCGACATCCTGCCGTCGCTGTTGTTCTTCAACAACTGGTGGCAGATCGCCCAGAACGTCTCGTACTTCAATGCTCTGGGCGACCCCTCGCCGCTCACGCACTTTTGGTCGCTTGCCATCGAGGAACAGTTCTACCTGATTTGGCCGCCGCTGCTGTTTGCCATGGTATCCATGCATGTGAGCAAACCCAACACGCGCCGCGTGGTTCTAGGCCTTGCCGCGGTATCTGCCCTTGCCATGATGGTGCTTTACAACCCTGCCGCCGACCCCAGCCGCGTGTACTACGGCACCGACACCCGCGTGTTCTCGCTGCTGCTGGGTGCCTGGATGGCCTTTATCCCCGATCGCGACCTGGCGCCGGTGCGTCTCGCTCGTCGTTTGGGGCTCAATCGCCTGGCCGGCGCCGTCAAGCACGGCAAGAACGCCGAGGGCAAGCCTGGCGAGAAGGCCGACGAATCAGCCGAGACCGGCCCGGCACAGCCGAGCGCCCTCGTGCGCTTTTGGTCCTCGCCCGCATCCATCGATGTGTTGGGCCTCGTGGGTCTGGTTGGCCTTGCCGCCATGGTCGCGCTCACCAACGGCTACACCGCGTTCCAGTATCGCGGAGGCACGCTGCTGTGCTCGATCCTCACGCTCATGGTCATCGCAGCCTGCGTGCAGCCCCAGGGAATGGTTGCCCGCGCGCTGTCCGCCGAGCCGCTCGTATGGGTTGGCAAGCGCTCGTACAGCATCTACCTGTGGCACTATCCCCTGCTGTTGCTCATGAACCCGGTCGCCAACATCAACGATACACCGTGGTGGCAGTACATTTTGCAGGTGCTGTTGGTGGTCGCCGTGGCCGAATGCTCATATCGCTTTATCGAGACGCCGTTTAGAAAGGGCGCCTTTGGGCGCACCGTATCCGAGTTCCGCGACGGCACCGCCACGCCCGCCAACTGGGTGCGCGCGCACGTCCCTGCCTGCGCAGCCTGCGCTGTCGTGTTGGTCGTTGCACTGGGCGGCCTGATCTTTGTGCCCGAGACGTCTGCGCTGAGCGGCGAGGGCGCCGAAGTTCTGAACAAGGAAGCCAAGAACGCCGCACCCACCGACCAGCAGGCGGCCGACGACACCGACAAGGACAACGACGGCTTCCCCGACGGCTCCTACGACCTGTTGATGATCGGTGACTCCGTGTCGCTGCGCGCCGTTGATTCCTTTGACGGCGTGTTCCCGCACAGCCATATCGATGCCGAAAAGGGCCGCCAGTTCGATGCGGGCCGTGCGACATTTGAGGGCTATATCCAGCAGAACCTTGCCGGCAAGATCGTGGTCTTTGCGCTGGGCACCAACGGCTTGGTAACCGACGACCAAATCGACGCCATCATGGCCGATGCAGGAGATAAGCGTATTGTGGTGTTTGTGAACACGCGCAGCCCGCAGCCGTGGGTTGGCTCTACCAACCAGGCCATCGCCAACGCCGCTACGCGCTACAAGAACGTACGCGTTATCGACTGGTACGGATACAGTGCCAACCGCAACGACCTGTTCGATGGCGATGGTACGCATCTATCGACCACTGGCGTGACTGAGTACCTCAACTTAATCCACGATGCCGTCAAGAAGGACCTGCCCGTGCATCCCGAGGATCACGTCAACGATCCGCAGCCGGCAGCCGTCAAGTCTGCCACCGACGCACTCGTCAATGCGCTTGCCTTCAAGCCGCACAAGCTGGGCACCGACAAGTAACCTGCAGCGCAAACTTCCCACATCCGGAGGGGGCGTCTGCCACGGCAGACGCCCCCTCCGGCAGTTAGGGACGTTCCTTATGTGCCGGTACCTAGGGACACTCCTGGCGCAGCCAATGAAGACCTCTACGGATGAATTCCAGGCCGCTCCGTCGCTCCAGACATCGTTTCCGCGCCTCGTGCCTGCCCCAAACAATCAAAACAAGCCCTTTTCGCCGCACCCTCAAAGGTCTGTGGGCAAAAAAGGGCAAATATGAGTACTGTTACCATTTTAGTAGCAGGCAAAACCACCCAAAATGACGTCCGAGCGAACCCTACAACCCCCTAAGACAGCCAACCTGACTGGTTTAAGGCGTATTGGAGCCAATTTTAATGAACATACTATAGGTTATGTTTATTATCTTCTTGAATGTAAATGCTATTCACTTAGCAACAGTACTCATATTTGGCATTTATTGCCCACTACCATATAACTAACACCCTATAGCAGACAAAAACAGGCCGTAGCCCATCGCTGCGGCCTGTTTGGAGTCCAAAAGAGGCGTTAAGCGCTGTAGCCCATCGCTTGCAGGACAAACATGACGACCGTGAGCACCGTAATCACGGCGATAGTCGCCCAAGTGAGCATGTTCCACACGCGACCGTTGCGGTTGGCACCCATAATGTGACGGTCGGCTGCGATAACCACCTGGAACACCAGAACCACGGGCAGTAGCACGCCATTGATGACCTGTGAGGTCATCATAATCTGGAACAGATCGACGCCGGGCATAAGCACCAGCACGGCAGAGATACCGATGATGGCCGTAATGATGCCGCGATAGACCGGGGCCTCGTCCCAGCTGCGGTCGGCACCGCGCTCCCAGCCAAATGCCTCACAGATAGCGCTCGACGTAACGCCCGGCAGCACGCAGGCGGCCAAGAAGCTCGCCGCGACCAGGCCCGAGGCAAACAGTACCGTGGACCACTGACCCGCAATAGGCTCCAACGCGCGGGCAGCATCGGCGGCATCGCTTATCTGAATACCCGCCGGGAACAACACCGTACCGGTCGTGATGATAATAAAGCCGGCAATGACATCGGCGGCAAGCGAGCCGCTCACGGTATCAATGCGCTGCAGCACGATATCGTCCTCGCCCGCGTTCTTATCGACCACGTTGTTCTGCGCCAAGAAGATCATCCACGGCGCGATGGTGGTACCGATCGTTGCGACCACGAGCGACACGTAGCTGGGGTCATTTTGAATGTTAGGCACGACCAAGTCGACCGCGACCTCACCCCAGTTGGGGCCAGCCATAAACGCGGCGACAATATAAGTCACGAACACGCAGCTCACCAGCAGCAGAATATTCTCGATGCGCTGGAAACTACCCGACATGGTAAGCATCCACACCAGCAGCGCCACCAACGGCACCGAGATGCTCGCCGGCACGCCAAAGAGAGCAAGGCCGCTGGCGATGCCCGCAAACTCCGAAATGGTCACAGCCGTGTTGGCGATCAACAGCGCCGCCATAGCAAGTACACTCTTGCGCACGCCAAAGCGCTCGCGAATGAGCGATGCCAGGCCCTTGCCCGTGACGCAGCCGCAGCGCGCCGCGGTCTCCTGCGTCACGATGAGCAGCACAGTCATGACGGGAAGCATCCAGAGCATCTTGTAGCCATAGCTGGCGCCCGCGCTGGAATACGTTGCAATGCCGCCGGCGTCATTGCCCGAAAGCGCCGCCAGCAGACCGGGGCCCATAGCGCCAAAGATGGCCGCGATGGTCAACTTTCGCTTGGTGCCCGACTTTTGCTTGGTATTTTGCACGCGACCACCTAACCCATGACCGACATGGTGAGCAGCACCGCAGCGGCGCAGTACGCTACGCACGAGATCATGACGGCAATAACGTTCATGGCAGTGCCCGACGTGTTGAGGTCATGCTCGTCACGCCAGAACAGCACCATCAGGTAAATCACGGCGCTCATGTTACCAACCAGGCAAATGATGGCAGCAATATTAAAGCACCCGGTAAAGAGTTGCTCCTCAAACATGGGCGCATCGGGGAACGCAGCGGTGCGCACCAGCTGGGCGCACAGGTAGGTCACGAGTGACAGAATCAGGCCCATGCCCGTGCTCTGGAAGAAGAACCCCAGATACGGCTTGGGCTCGTCGTCGTGACCGTCATACTCCAGGAAGTAGTTCTTGACGAACGACACCATGCGCGAGGCCGCCAGCAGCACGAGTGGCATGGCGCACATGGGGAACACCACCAGATGCGCGGAGCCGAGCGCCGTCCCCAGCACCGTTGCCATGATGCACGACGCGATGCCCCATACAACAACCCAGTACTGGCGATGCACGAACCAGCTGAGCACGTTCGTCGAGTCGTCCGACGCGCTATCGCCCGAGCCGACACCGGCGATCTGCAGGTCCTCCTGATGCTCCTCGGCGATAACGTCCATGGCGTCGTCGAAGGTTACGATACCCAGGATATGACGGTTCTCGTCGCAGACAGGGATGGCAACCAGGTCGTACTTGGTCATCTCGTCCGTCACGTCTTCCTGGTCCTCGTCAGGCGACACATAGACCAGGTCGCGATAGGCCAGCTGACCCAGCGTGGCGTCGCGGTCGGCTACAATCAGCGTGCGCAGCGAAAGCACGCCGGTCAGCATGCCGCTCGGATCCTCGGTATAGACGTAATAGACACTCTCAAAGTCCTCGTCGAGTTTGCGAATCGCCTCGATGGCATCACCGACCGTCGCCGTGGCGGGCAGCGAGACAAACTCCGAGGTCATGATGCGGCCGGCGGTGTTGTCCTCGTAGCCCAACAGATTACGAATCGCCTTCTCCTCCTTGACGCCCATCAGGCGCAGGAGCTTCTCAGCCTTCTCATAATCGAGCTCGTCGATCAGGTCGGCAGCGTCGTCCGGGTCCATCATGGCCAGCATCGACGATGCGTCGGTATCGGACAGGCCCTCGAGCATCTCGGTCATGAGCTCGTCGTCATCGAACTCCGAGATGGCCTCGGCGGCCTGTGCCGTATCGAGCTGCGCGAACACCTGCGCACGTAGGCGCGGGTCGAGCTGCTCGATAATGTCGGCGATGTCGGCAGGGTGCAGCTCGCCGAGCGTCTTGTGCGACACCGAGAGTTGAATGTTCTTGGTCGAGCGGTCGAGCAGGTCCATGTAGGACCAAGCGATGATGTCCTCACTGAGCGGCTTGCCCAGGTGCTTCATAAAGCCTTCGACGATATGCTCGAGCGCGGGGCTGATGGCGCGTAGCAGACCGCGGGCACCGACCTCGGCGCCCAGCAGGCGCAGCTGGTTTTCGCCCGACATGGAAAACTTGATGTCGTTTACGCGCACGACCTTCATGCCCTGCGTGTCGACAATCTGCTTGTTGAGCACGTCGCGGGCAAGCAAGAGTTCGGTCGGCTGCAGGTACGAAAAACGGATTTCGGTGGCCGACGTCTTAAGGTGTACACCCGTCTCGTCGATACGGTCGACCCATTTGCGCCAACTGATCATAAACGGCGTCTTGCCGGGACCGCGGAACGCGAGCGACGTCACGTGCGGAAAAACTTCGCCGGTGGCAATACCAAAATCGTTGACCACGCCGAGCTTTTCGCCGTCGACGTCCAAGACCGGCAATTTGAGCATCTCACTCAGATAATTCAATGGTGCTCCCCATCATTATTCCTCCGAACGCGGCCGCGCGTGCGGCGTCCGGGGGCTTCTGGATATGTATACGCATGCGCGGGCGGCACGCCGCTCGACGCTTACACCCCGCGCATGCGCAAAAAGCACCTGCATGGGGTCATCGACTGTATGGTCGAGGTTTGGATTTCACCTGTAACCTTTCTCTTGACCCTCATTAACCGCAGTAACTATAGCATCAGCATCGCCCTGCGGCATCGAATTTATGCGCTGCACATTGCAGGCATACCAAACGCTGACGCATCCGTGACATAGTCATTGGGGACGTTCTTAAATGACTACCCAATGACTACTCTGTGGTTACTCTGTGGTGTCTTCGTCCTCGGCAGGTTGGGGGAACACGGCGTCCTTGGGCATGGTGACCTTCGTCAGCGAGGTGAGCTTTTTGCTCAATGCCGTGTCCGTCTTGACCAGGTCGCTGAGCGTCACGATCTTGTAGCCGTCGGCAATGAGGCCGTCGATAATCTGCGGCAGCGCCTCGAGCGTCTGCTCGGCGCATTCGTCTCTATCGGTGAGCAGCACGATATTGCCCGGCGTCACCGAATCGAGCACCGTCGAGACCTGCTCGTCGGCACCGTTGAGCAGCCAGTCGCCCGAGTCAATATTCCACGAGACCACGGCGGAGACCAGGTCCATCGCATCAATCCAGTTTTGCTCGTCAAAGGCAGCGTAGGGAGCACGCAGCAGCATCGTCTTCACGCCGGTCGCCGACTTAATCGCATCGGTGCCTTTCGTGATCTGTTCGCGTACCGCCTCACGGTCCTGGCCCTTGAGCGAATCGTCGCTGTAGCTGTTGGATCCGATCTCGCACCCGGCATCGACAATCGCCTTGGCCGTGGCAGGCGAGGCCTCGACCGCATCGCCCGAAAGGAAGAACGTCGCGGTGACGCCCTTTTCCTTGAGCACCTGCAAGATCTGTTTGGTGGCGCCGCTCGGACCCTCGTCAAACGTCAGCGCCACGTACTTTTTGTTGCCCTTGGGCGCCACGCTGGCGCACGCAACGACGCAATCGGTGGCGGGCACAACCTCGCCGCGGTCTTGCGTCTTGCCCGACTGCTCACCAACCCACACCTCGGAGCGGCCCTGGACACCCCACGTCTGCACATACTCGATAGCGCCCGTACCCTCGACCTTGAGCTTGGGCTCGATAACCGTAGCCTGAACCTCGTGCTTCTCGTAGGTGTTACGGCCATCCTTGACCGTCACCTTCTCGCCGCCCTCAAGTTCGCGGCTATCCCATTTGCCCTGTTTCACGCGCTTGCCGTCGACCTTCACCGACAGTTTTTCGCCCCCATGGCGCTTGAGCACGCTGTCATCGACGGCCAGCAGGTCGCCTGCGTCGTAGGTGCCAGTCAAATCCTGTTCGTCGATGAGATTCTGCAGCGTAGAGCCCACGCGCACCGCGGTCTTCTGGCCGTTGAGCTCCACGTCCACGCTGCGGTTGACGTAGCCCACGACGGCAGCGATAAACAGCACGAGTGCACAACCCACGGCGATAAGCGCGTAGGGCAGGCGAGACGAACGACGGGGTGTGCGGCTGTTGCCGATGCGCGCACTGCGATCGCTAAACCCGCGGCTATGGTTGAGGTACATCGCGCCGGGCTTACGGTGACGCTTGCGCTGGCCGCTGGGCAGCTGCCCCAGGTCGCGGCGCGCCGTCGGACGCGCACCCGAACGCCCGTTTAAGTTGGATCCGTTTTGGCGCATGTGCCCTCCCCCATAAACACAGCAAGCCGGAGCAACAGGTCTCCGGCTTGCCTCCCATCATTTGGTACGTCGCTATTTTGTAGCTTTTGACGAGCCTCCGCTCGCCTTTTGGTATTCATCCTTAAAGGCCTTGAACATGCCGCGCGTCTTGCCGAGCTGCTTGCCCAGCGCGCGACTACCCTTGTCCACGGCAACCGATCCCTTGTCGTCGAGCACCTTGGCGCCCTTTTTGACCTTGTCGCCCACCACGACGCTGGCCTCGGCAGCTTTGGCAGCCGCACCGCCCGAATACCCGAGCGACTTGACCTCGTCTGAGACGACCATCGCGCCGTTCTCATAGCCGCGCAGCATCGTCGGCGGCACCTGCGTGTCACCAACCAAAACACTCGAAGCAGCACCGGCGGTCACATAGAATGCCTGCACGATGCCCGAACGCGGCTTGAACTCCACATCCGAGCAATAGCCCACGACGTCGCCCGATTCCGTGCGCACGTCCATACCGACCCAGATGATGCAATCGTCCAGGTTGATGTCGAGGCGCTTGGCGGCGGCGGCATCGTACGTGTCCTTGACGTCATCGACCGCAATGGCGCCCTCGTAGACACCAATGGCGTCGAGCGCTACGAATCGGTCGGGACGCTCGATCATACCCGCGATATCGGACTGGCGGACCATAAAGCCGACCACGCGCGTACCGCCCGGGGTAAAGACCGGAAAGTGAATCTTTCCGAGCTTTTTAGGGCTGCGCGGCGTGCCGTCCTTTTTGGTGCGCTTGTCCTCGGTAGGCTTGCGATAGATCTTGGCGCCGACAAAATCCCCGGCGCGCATTATGCCTCGGTCGAGGGCTCCGCAGCCTCGGTATCAGCCTCGACGGCGTTCTCGACCACGACGTCGGCGGCAGGCGTCACGTTGCCGCCCGAAATGGCGTCGTTGAGCTGCTCGCGCAGCTGGTCCATGCGCTCGCGGGCCAGGTCGACCTTGGCGCGCAGGTCATCGGTCTTGGCGTCGACCATCGGGCCAAAGTCATTCACCGCAGCACGGGCCTCCTCGGCGCTGTGCTCGTAGGTGTCGCGCATATTGTCCCAGGCGTCGTTGGCGATATCGGCAGCCATGGCGCGGGTCTCGGCGCCCGAACGCGGGGCCAGAGCAACGCCGACAATAGCGCCGGCAGCGGCACCAAAAAGTGCGCCGGAGACAAAGCTGAAAGTCTTACCCATGATCATTCCTCTCCTGCGGGCACGTCGGTGCCCACCGTTTGAATGCTGTCCATTATACCCGCAGCGCATCACTTGCCGCTCCGCTCATCTGTGTACGGCAAAGGCGCAGGTACGTGATGGTGATAAACGCGTAGGCCTACTCCTGGGGCATAGCCGGCATGGCCACCGTGGCACCCGGGTCCTCGCCGGCGCCGTCCACGAGCGGCAGGCCGCCCTCATGCGCAGGTCCTGCCGGAACCGTCGCCGCACCGCCAAAGACGGCAGCGGAGGCCTCGTGGTTCTCGGCAACCGCACCCTCGGTATCAATCGCCACCTGGGGCTCGTCGTCAAAGTTGGGGACACCTTGGGGCTCGGTGGGAACGGGCTCGGCGGTCGCATCGGCAACGGGCTCGGCGTCGACCGGCACATCGCCCTCGTCAGCGCCCTCGTCCTCGGCAGCATCTTCGCCGTTCGCAGCGGCGACGGCCTCGTGAGGATCCTTGCCCTCGGCCTCGGCGCGCATGCCCAGCACCAGGTTGCGCAGGCCCGCGACCGTGCCCTCCACGTCGGGGGCAGGCTGGTCGGCGTGCAGATAGGCCCAGTCCATCATAAAGGTGGCCGAAGACAGCGCACCGATGGCCAGCGCGTCGTCGGGGCACGAAAGCTCAACCTCAAAGACGCGCTCGTCGTGCTCGCTTACGCGCGTGCGGCCGCACGAGATGCTACCGGCAAGACCGGTCTCGTTCATGAGCTCGACCGTCACATGCTCCAGCAGGTGGCAGAGCTCGGTCTGGCCCATACAGTCCTGGAACTCGCGACCCGAATCGCCCAGGCACAGATGCTTGGCAATCGCGGGCACCAGGTAGTACACGCGCGCCGTGGCCTCGATATCCTCCGAGGTCATGAGCGGCATGCCGGGGTTCACCAGCACGTGCGCGCAGATCTTGTCCTCGCTGACGGTGACCTTAAGGATGTTGAACAGGCCTGCCATAACTCTCCCCTACTCTTCCTTGTCCTACTCGTCGCCGTCGTGCGGATTCGCGGAACCCGCACCCGACGTCGTCGGCTCGTCTACCGAAGACTCGGAATCCTTCTTATCGGTTTCGGCCGGAGCAATCACGCGAATGAGCGAGATGCGCTGGCCACGCATCGACTGCACCTTGAACTTGTACCCCGCGACCTCAAACACCTCTCCGATGTCGGGCACCGAGTCACAAAGCTCCAAAATCCAGCCGGCGATGGTCTCATAATCATCGCTTTCCTCAAGCGGCCAACCAAGCTCAATCGCGTCATCGCACGAAAAACGCCCATCAACGAGCCACTCGCGGCGCGAAAGGCGCGTGAGATACTTGTTGTCGGGGTCGAACTCGTCCTCGATCTCGCCGACGATCTCCTCGACGATGTCCTCGATGGTGATGATGCCGGCCGTGCCGCCGTACTCGTCCACGACCACTACGATCTGGTCGTGCGAAGTCTGCATCTCGGACAGCAGCGGCAGGATGTCCTTGGTATCGGGCACAAAAGTGGCGTCGCGCAGGTAATCGGCGATGAGTTGGTCGCCCTTGCCGTCGAGCGCGGGCTGAATTAGGTCCTTGATGTGCGCGATGCCCGCGACGTTGTCGGGATCCTCGTGATAGACGGGGATTCGGCTGAAGCCGGTCTGGCGCATGGTGGACAGCACGTCGGCGACGGTCTCGTCGTCCTCGCACATGGTGGTGTCCACGCGCGGCACCATGACCTCGCGGGCAACGGTGTCGCCCAGGTCGAAGATCTCGTGGATCATGCGCTTTTCCTCGTCGAGCAGGTCGTCCTGCTCCGAGACCATGTACTTGATCTCTTCCTCCGAGACGTTTTGGCGGTCGTCGGCGCTCTTGATGCGCAGAATGCGGGCCAGGCCATCGGAACAAGCGCCGGTCAGCCACACGAGCGGACGGGCAATCTTTTGGAAAAACGACAACGGCCCCACGACTTGCTTGGACACGCCCTCGGCATTGGCCAGGCCGATGCGCTTGGGGACGAGCTCGCCGATCACGATGGATACGAAGGCGACCGCGACGGTGATGATGACCGGCGCCAGGCCACGCGCGATGGCGGAGAGCGGCGCGATGCCAAAACTCATGAGCCACGTGGCGAGCGGGTCGGACAGACTCGTCGAGGCGACGGCGGACGAGGCGAAGCCCACGAGCGTGATGGCGACCTGGATGGTGGCGAGCAGCCGGTCGGAGTCGGCAGCCAGCTTAATGGCACGCTCGGCGCGCTTGTCGCCTTCCTCGGCCTCGTGCTCCAGCACGGCGCGCTTGGCCGTGGTGAGCGCCATCTCGGACATAGAGAAGTAGCCGTTGATGAGAGTCAGGACGAGCGTGGTAATAAGAGAGATGGTTATGTCCATCGGGAGTTTCTCGAACCTCCAAGATTCGGGACGTTAGGTAGTAAGCGTAGGTGACGGATAGGGCAGTTGCGCCCGGCGGCCGCCTGGATAGGTCCGCGGGCACAGACGCGATCGCTAGATTACGAAGAGGATCACCGCCATGAACTGGAAGATGCTGCCGGCGAGTACCCACAGGTGAAACACGCTGTGAAGATAGCGCACGTTTTTGGCGATATAGAACGGCACGCCCGCGGTGTAGCACACGCCGCCGACGGCGAGCAGGGCAAGTGCCACGGGGTTGAGCAGCGCCACAAGTTCGGGCAGCTTAAAGACAACGAGCCAGCCCATCAGCAGGTAGACCAGGCCGCTTACCCAGTGCGGCTGGCGCTCGCGCATAAAGCACTCGAGGGCGATGCCGATAATGGCGATGGCCCATACGGCAAAGAACAGCACAGCGCCGCCGTCGTTTGCGAGCGTGATGAGGCAAAACGGCGTATAGCTGCCCGCAATGAGCAGGTAGATGCAGCTGTGGTCGATGATGCGAAACACGCGCTTGGCGCGCGCGGGCTGAATCGCGTGGTAGAGCGTGGAGGCTAGGTATTCGAGGATAATGCTGACGCCATAGACAATTGCCGCGGCCATGTGGGCTGGGCCTCCGCCGCGCAGGGCGGCGAATACGATCAGGAGCACCAGGCCCGCGATACCCAGCAGGCAGCCGACACCATGGGTGACGGAGTTCATGATCTCCTCGCCCACCGTGTAGTGTGGAACGGCCGCGGTCTTGGGTCGCGGCTTAGAACTGTCGCTCGAATCGGACATGCCGGTTACATCCTCCAACGTAAAGAGTTCTCAACACTATATCAAAGCGTCTGGGTACGTGCGAAATTTGTACCATACGTGACCCTTTGTTTACCCATTCTTTGCTTGTTGACGCATCAACGGCGAACGTCCATAATGCGCTTGCATTAAATGTTGATGTATTAACATCTCATAGGAAAGCTTCTTATGTCTCAAAACGCACGTTCCCATCGAAAGCTCAAGATAGCCGGCGTCGTTGCGTTGGCGCTCGTTGTCACGTTGCTCGGATTTGCCGGCAACTTCTTGTTTGACTTTGCCCTGAATCCCCAAGCGCCGTACACCATGAAGATGATGCAGGATAGCAAGAACGACAAAAAAGGTGAGCAGCCGGATACCGAGGAAACCGAGGCGCGGGCGTGGTTTAAAGAGAATCGCGAGAGCAGCAGCCTCACCGCAGATGACGGAACCGAACTTGCCGCCTGGTATTTTGCGGCGCCGGAAAGCACCCATGATTACGCTGTCTGCCTGCATGGATATACCAACGAGCCCATCGGTATGGCCCGATACGTCAAACGATTCCATGACCGCGGCATGAACGTACTCGCACCCGCCGCCCGCGCCCACGAGCGCTCCGGCGGCGACTATATCGGCATGGGCTGGCCCGAGCGCCTCGACGTCGTCGCATGGATCGAGCGAATCGTTCAGACTGACCCCGAGGCGCGCATCCTGGTCTTTGGCGAGTCGATGGGCGCGGCAACCGCCATGAACGTCGCGGGGGAATCTCTGCCCGCAAACGTGAAATGCATTATAGAGGACTGCGGTTATACGAGTGTTTGGGACGAGTTTTCTCTGCAGCTCAAGGACGTGTTCGGCCTGCCCAGCTTTCCCTTGCTCGATGTAGCAAACTTGGTGTGCAACGTGCGCGCGGGCTATGACTTTCATAAGGCGAGCAGCGTAGAGCAACTCAAACACGCGACGGTTCCCATGTTGTTTATCCACGGCGACCAGGACACCTTTGTGCCGTACGACATGCTCGACCAAAACTACGAGGCGTGCGCCAGCAAGGTCAAGCAAAAGCTCACCATCCATGGCGCCACCCACGCCAAGAGCGCGCAAATTGACCCCGAGCTCTACTGGAGCACAGTCAACAACTTCCTCGACGAGTATTTTTAGGCAAATAGTACGGTTTACTGGTCTATCTGACCCCCTGTTTTCGGAAGTGCGGGGAAAATCGCGGGAAGCTCAACCAGACCACAGTTTTACCAACAATTTATCAGGGGTTTTGTTGCTAAAAAACGGTTTGTGGTCGGCGGTATTCGATTTTTCACCGCACTTCCGAAAAGCCGCCCGCGGGCGCTGTGCTCACGGGCGGCTTTTGCTAACGTTGCGCTACAAATGCGCTTGTTTTGTCCAATAGCTAGGCGCTACTTGACCTCGATGAGCTCGTACTCGCTCGTGCCCAGGCCGATTTTTTCGGCGTGCGCGATGCACGCGCGCCAGTCGGTGTCGGGATGCGTGATGCAGAAGGGGTCGCGCGCCTGCTCGCCCTCCAGATGCTCGTGATTGTGCTCCATCTTGGCCGCGCTATCGGTGAGCTCGGTGTTGGGCAGCGGCTCGGATGCCATGACGGCATCGGCGCAGGCCTGGTCGATGGCGACCGGGTCGAAGCTCGCGAACATGCCGATGTCGTTGACGATAGGCGTGTCGTTTTCGGGATGGCAATCGCAGTTGGGGCTGATATCCATGGCAAGCGAGATATGGAAGTTCGGGCGGCCGTCGACGACGGCCTTGGTGTACTCGGCGATCTTGCAGTTGAGCACGTCGGCCGCGGCTTCATAGCCGGGCTTGATGGCGTCCTGGTTGCACACGCCGATGCAGCGGCCGCAGCCCACGCAGCGATCGTGGTCGATGGCAGCCACGTGCACCGTGCGAGTAGCGCCGTTGGCAAGCTCGCGCTCGCGGGTGTCGTCGAACGAGATAGCGTTGTGCGCGCAGATTTTCTCGCAGGCATGGCAGCCAACGCAGTGCTCGGTCGCGACGTTCGGCTTGCCGGCGGCATGCTGCTCCATCTTGCCGGCACGGCTGCCGCCGCCCATGCCCAGGTTCTTCATGGCGCCGCCAAAGCCGGCCTGCTCATGACCTTTAAAGTGGGTGAGGCTGATCACAATATCGGCGTCCATGAGTGCCTGGCCGATCTTGGCCTCGTGCACGTACTCGCCGCCCTCGACCGGGACGAGCGCCTCGTCGGTACCCTTGAGGCCGTCGGCGATGATGATCTGGCAGCCCGTGGCATACGGGGTAAAGCCGTTCTGATAAGCGGTGTCGATGTGCTCGAGCGCGTTTTTGCGGCTACCGACGTAGAGCGTGTTGCAGTCGGTGAGGAAGGGCTTGCCGCCCAGCTCCTTCACGACATCCGCGACGGCACGGGCGTAGTTGGGGCGCAAAAAGCTCAGGTTGCCCAACTCGCCAAAGTGAATCTTGATGGCGACGAACTTGTTCTCAAAGTCGATCTGCTCAATTCCGGCGCGGCGGATGAGGCGCTTGAGTTTGTCGAGCTGGCTCTCGCGAGCATGTGTGCGCAGGTTGGTGAAGTACACCTTAGCGGGTGCTGCGGGTGCAGTTGCGGTCATAGATCTATCCCCTCGGTCTATATGGCGTTACAGACATAAGAGGATGGTACCAGTTAAAGCAGAGTTAAAGTCAAGTACGGCACCTAGTCATTGGGGACAGACTTAAATGACTGAAACCACTCATTGGGGACGGACTTAAAACCACTCATTGGGGACGGACTTAAATGAGTGCCTCGCCACCTGGCAGCTAGGGGCGCGCCGTCACGTTTGTGGCGGCGCGCCTTGGTTTGGCGGCGCGTTCTAGCGTGGCCACAATCTGGTTTGATGGCGTGCCCTGGTGTGGCGGCGTTGACGGCGTGCCCTGGCGTGACGGAGCGTCCTGGCGCGGACCGCTAGCCCTTTCGCGCGACCAGATGCGCGCGGAATCCCTTCTGTGCCTCGAGCTTGAGCGGGGTGAGCCCGAATTCCTCGACGAGCGCGCGTAGCTCGGACAGCTTGAGGATGCGCACGTCGCCATGGCCCAAGAGGCGTGCCAGCGGTAGCTCGATGTTGTTCATGAGCCAGACCGCGACATCGTTCGAGGTGTAGTCGCGAAGGACCAGTCGCCCGCCGGGCCGAAGGACGCGTGCCACCTCGGCGAAGAACCTCTCCGGATGCGGGTAGTGGTGGAAGCTGTTGGAGCAGAGCACGACGTCGAAGCTCCGGGGCTCGAAGGGCAGTGCCTCCGCGTCTCCGACGACAAAGCTGACGTTATCGAGCCGCTTTGCCCGGGCGACGTCGATCATCCCGGGTGTGAGGTCGAGTCCAGTCAAGTGCTTGTTGGGGTACTGGGCGTGGAGCAGTTCTAGGACGGCCCCGGTTCCACAGCCCACGTCGAGCGCGTCCTCGAACGGTTCGAGCTCAAGCTCCTCGAGCATTTGCGGATAGTCGTCCTTGCACATCTCGTAAATGCCGGCATGGCCGGATTCGTAGACCTTTGCCGCCTCGGTGAACTCCTTGATGGAGAGCTGCTTGAGCTCCTCTGCCGATCTTGCCATGGGTCTCCTTCTGTTCGGGGAAGTCTGACGTTGCGCGCGTTTGCCCACGTCGGGCCTGGCGGGCAAATAACGCGGGGGCACCCTTCCTTCGGTTCGTGCCCCCGCGTGCGGGCGGTTCTCTATTCCTGGACCTTCAGCGCTTCGGCCAGGCTCACGCGCTTGATGGAGCGCGTGTGCAGCAGTGCCACGACCAGGTAGGTTGCAAAGCCGATTCCTGCGCACGCCGCCATGGACCAAGCGGGCGCATAGATTTCGATATTGCCGTTGTAGGCGAGCAGCATCGAGCGGAAGATGGCCGTGAGCGAGCCAATAATGACCGGCAGACTCAGCACGAGCGACGCCGCCACGCACAGCGTGATCGAGCGGATGTACAGATGCGAGATCTCGCTATCGCGATAGCCAAAGACTTTCATATAGCTAATCGAACGGGCGCTGTGGTCGATCACAGCCTTGGTCAGTAGATACGTAAACAGCAGGAAGATAAACACCGCGAGGCCAACCATCATGCCGATCATTTTGCTCATCATGCCGATGAACTGGTCGCCCACGGTCCGCATGTCGTCGGGCGTGGTGTCGCCGGCAAAGTAACGAGCATCGAGGTCGAGCTTCTCGTCGCTCACATAGCCGTTAAAGTAGGTGGCGTCATTGCCGAACAGCTCGTTAAAGTCGTCGATGCTCATATAGATATTCATGTCCGACTTTGAGCCCCAGGTGGCGTCCTTGCCCGTGTACTCCAGCGAATAGTCCTTGCCCTCGCACTTGTCGCCGAGCGTGACCTTCTGCCCCTCGCTCCAGCCAAACTTGTCGAGCAAGCCACCGCCAAAGACAACGCGCCCATCGCCGACGTTGAGATCTTTCCAATAGCGCGAGTTGGGCGAGATGCCGTAGACGGAAATCGTCTCCTGCCCATTACCATCGCCGCGGTCGTATTGCAGCTGGTAAACGGCATATTTCTCGGCCTGCGCGATTGCGCCCGCGCCGTTGTCGGTCGTATTGACCGGGTGGATATCATCGTTGTCAGTGTCGATCTCAGAGGCCTTGTCGATCAGGTCGATAGCCTCGTCGCGGTCGCAGCCGAGGGCATCGGCAAGGTCATCGAGGCGCGCATAAAGCGCATCCTTCTTGTCCTGGACCTTGGCGAGCGCGTCCTGCGCCGCGGCCAGGCTCTCGGCAGACGGAGCGCTGGTCGCGGCATCGGCTGCTGCCTGCGCTGCATCGGCCGCGTCGTCAAGCTCGTCATCGGCATCCTGAGCGGCAGAAAGCAGTGCGCCGTCAACCGACTGCAAACGCTCGAGTGCCGACCACTGCTCGCGCTCCTCGGCGGTGCCCTCGAGTTCCAGCGGGGCCTTGAGCGTGTACTGGTGCTCGGCGACCAGGCTTGTCTCGAGGTTGTCCGCGTAGTGCGTCATCGTGGGCAGAATCGCCAGGCCAAAGAGCAGTAGCAGCGAGGCAAACGCAATGCCCACGAAAAGCGTGGCGAAGTTGCCCAGATTACGCAGGAAGATGCGCAGGCGGAAGCGCGAGACAAAGCCCATGCGCTCCGGCAGCTGCAGGCCGCGCTTGGTGCCCGACTTGCCGCCCGCCTCGTGACGGAGGAACTGCAACGGCGTCTTGCCCATTTTGCGGAGCAGACCCACCAGCGTAATGAGGATGAGCGCGGCGGCGGGAACCACGGCGCACTTCACAAAGATCTCCCAGCTCCAGTACACCTGGAAGGGCGGCAGGCTGTACGAGCCGTAATAGAGGCCGCGCATGGGCTCGGTAAAGAACGCAACGCCGAGCGCAGTGCCCAAAAGCGCCGCGACCACGCCCACGATAGCGGGAAGCGCAAGGTAGTGCAGCACGATCTCGCGACGGCGATAACCGCTGGCGAGCAGCGTGCCGATGATGACGCTCTCCTCCTCGATGGTGGCGTCGGTAAGGACCACAAAGACAAACGCCATGATCACGATGATGATGTCGAGCAGCGTCATCCACATCATGGAGTTGCCGTCCACGTCGTCGCGCGCGTAGCCAATACCCTGGTTGGAATCGGCGTCGATCAGATCGTCCACGCGCGCATCGGCATCGGTCAGCGCCTCGACCATATCCTGCTCCGCATCGATGCGATCCGCAGTGGAGAGATCGCGATCGGTAAAGGTAAAGGAGTAGGTGTAGGCGGGCGCGCCGCCGGCGTCCTTAAGCGCGGCAAAGCCAGCGTCGGTGACCTCGGCCACGCCATAGGTGATGGTGTTCACCGTAAAGTCGGAGTTGTTGAGGAACAGCGCCTGGCTATCGGGCTGAGTCATGATGCCGCAGATGGTGTAGGTGCGACCCTCGAGCTCGACTTTATCGCCCACGGACAGGTTGTTATTGGTGGCGAAGACGCGGTCGATTGCCACCTCATCGTCCGTTTTGGGCTCCTTGCCCTCACAGTAGGACGCGATATCGACCTTGGTGCGGTGCGCATAGGTGCGCAGCGTGCGCTTGGTGCCGTCGTCGCCGGACACCTTTTTGCTGATGGCGTCGATGGAGAAATTCTTGTAGAGCGTGACGCCGCCGACGTCGTCTGCCGCGTCCTCGGCTGCCTTGAGCTGGTCTTTGGTGGCCTCGAAGGAGGTAGTCACGCGGCCGTCCTCAATCGTGTACGCATCGCGCATGTCGTCGATAAGGCAGCCGATGGAATGCGCCGCAAGCAAAAAGCCCGATGTAAGGGCGATGCTTCCGCACATAAGCAAAAAGATGCCCAGGTACTTACCGATATTGCGGCGCAGCTCGCGCGGGAGACGTTTTGCGAGAGGTGTCATGGCGCCGCCTACCAATCGAGCTCGGCGGCTGCGACGGGCGACTCGTTGAGCTCATCCTCGACGATGCGCCCGTCGCGCAGGCGCAGCACGCGATTGGCCATGCGCGCGATGGCGGCATTGTGGGTGACAATGATGATGGTGCAGCCGTACTCGTGATTGACATCCTCCATGAGCTGCAGGATTTCCTTGGACGTCTTGTAGTCGAGCGCGCCCGTGGGCTCGTCGCACAGCAACAGACCCGGGTTCTTGACGAGCGCACGGCCGATGGCGCAGCGCTGCTGTTGGCCGCCCGAAACCTGACGCGGGAACTTGTTGCGGTGCTCGTAGAGGCCCAGCGAACGCAGCAGGTCGTCGACATTGAGCGGGTTTTTGGACAGGTGCGCCGTGACCTCGATGTTTTCCTTGATGGTGAGGTCGGGCACCAGGTTGTAGAACTGGAAGACAAAGCCCAGCTCGCGGCGGCGATACTCGCCCAGGTCGGCGGGTTTGAGCGTCGTCAGGTTGCAGCCGTCCACCATGATGGAGCCGCCGTCGGCATCCTCCAGGCCGCCGATCAGGTTGAGAAAGGTCGACTTGCCCGAGCCGGAGGGCCCCAGCATGACGCAGATCTCGCCGCGGTTGATAGACGTGTTGATGCCGTCGAGCACCGTCAGGTGTGCATCTCCATCGCCGTAGTGCTTTTTGAGATCCTTAACCTGGACGTAGGCTTTCTGCGTTGCCATGGCATCCCCCATTGTTAGCCTCGTACTACTTTATGAGCGTAATAGTAAACCTTGGCGAACTATTTTGGGGCGAGAGTGGGGATTTGTTTCAAGACTAGTCATTGGGGACGTTCTTAAATGACTAGCTGTTGGGGACACTCTTTCGCCACCCGGCAGTTAGGGACGTTCCCTTTCTGCCGGCAGCTGGGGACAGTCCTTGGCAACCCGGCCGGCAAGCCGGCGGTTCGGCAAAGACTGTCCCCAATGACTAGTCGTTTAAGTCTGTCCCCAATGACCACTCTTGGTCGTTTAAGTCTGTCCCCAATGAGTACCCGATGACTAGGTGGCTAGGCGTGGGATTTGGTGCGTGAGAGGGCCAGGCCTGCGGCGGCGATGGCCACGGCAAAGAGCACGGTGACGCCCAGGTCGCAGGCGATGTCGCCCAACATGGCAGACGTCAGGTCCGACGCGAGCGCCTTGCCGATCGCGTCGTTCACCCAATATGTCGGCACAAAGTGCGCCACGGTCTGCACGGCCGGGCCCATCAGCGACAGCGGCATCCAAGCGCCGCCCAAAAACGTCATGAGCATGCCAAGCAGGTTGCCCACACCGTTGAGCAGCTCCTCGCGCGCACCCAGGCTCGACAGCGCAAAGCCAACGGCCAGCGGCGTGCACGCCAGGGCAAACGTCGCCGCCAGCGCCAGGCACACACGGCCCACGCCGACTTCGGCAACCGCGCCGGCAAAGCCCACGACGCCCATCATGCTCGACACGAGCCAAATGCAGACGGTGAGCACCGCGGCAGCCGCGAACACGGCGAGTGAACGCTGGCGCTCGGAGAGCGGGCCGGCTTCCATGCGGCGCACGCGCTCGGGCTCATTCATGCCCGAGAACACCAGCCCCACCGATACGATGACCGACGAGATAATCGCGTACGCGCCAAAGTTGAAATACGACTTGAGCGTGGCGGCGGCAGTCGAGCCAACCTTGACCTGCTCGATCTGGACCTCGGCGCGCTTGGCGGCGGCATGCTCGGCGGCCTTGGCGACGCTGCCATTAGAGACGGCGGGCTCTAGGGCCGCCGCAGCGCCCGCGAGCGAGATCCAGCGCGAGGCCTCGGCAGACGAAAGCGCCGCCGCCATGGTGCCGGCGCCGTAGGTCACATCGAGCTTGGGCAGGGACTCCCCCGCGCGGGCGGCCGCGACCAGGTCGCCCTCAAACCCCTCCGGGATAAAGAACACGCAGTCGGCGCTGCCCTTAGCGCTGTTGCTCTTGGAGAGCGCGACCGCAAGGTCGTACGCGTCGTCGCCGATGCCCGTGACCAGGTCAAAACGCGAACCCAGGTGCTTGGTGAGCGCACGTGAAAGATCACTGCCGTCGCGGTCGACCACAATCACGTTGGTATCGTAGGGCTTGTACTCGGTAAGCTGCGACGAGTTCCAGCTCACCGACGCCGCGATAAATACGCCCATCAGCGAAATGAACACCGTGTAGATGAGCAGGTAGAACGGGTGCGCGAGCGCCATGCGAAGCGCAGTCTTAAAGGTGCTCATAGCGGCTCCTTCCAAAGATCAGCGTAGCGGCGACGACAAACACCAGCGTCATGAGGACCAGAGCGCCGGCGCGAACGGCGAAGGGCCCCAGGTCCTCAAAGAAATACAGGCGGTTGAACATGTCGCAGATGAGCTTGACGGGGTTGAGCCAGCACTCGGCCTGGCAGGCGCGGGCGACGTCGTCGGCAAGCGCCATCGCCGGCTCGCCGTAGAGGCCGGCGAACAGGGCGCACGTGGTGGCAAAGCCCGTGAGGATGCCCGACTTGGACGCCTTGCCGCCCTTAACGGGAAGCGTGCCCACAAAAAGGCCCAGGCCCGTCGCGGCAAGCGCGGACACGGCGCCGCCCACCAGACACAGCCCCTCGCGCCCGCCAAAATCGACGCCCACGACCAGGCGCACGTAGCCAATCGCAACCGCCATCGAAGCAAAGGAGACCAGCCACGAGCCGACAAAAATGCCGGCCAGCGACGCCGTCTTGGAAAGACCGCCCACGCAGCGACGTGCGCCGAGGCCCGACAGATTGGGCTGCAGATCGACAACGCTCAAGGCGGCAAACTCGGCAGACATCATCGCCACCAGGCCAAAGAGCGCGTAATAGTAGATGACTGTGCCATCGGGCGTGGTGCGCGTAAGGCTCACGCGGCGGGTGCCGCCCTCGAGCGACAGGGCGCGCGCAACCGCCTCCGGGTCGGCGAGCGCCGCCGGGTTGTCCTGGGCAATCTGGAACATGAGCTCGGCATTTTGCGTATACGAGCTTGCCACCGTCTCCAGAATGCTGCGGTCGGTGAGCACGGACGAGGCACGCGAGCCGTCGTAACTCGATAGCAGCGTGAGCTTAGGCGTGCCCGCAGCGTCGACCGTATAGATGCCCGCAACCTCGCCGGCCTTGAGTGCGCGGTTCGCATCGGCTGCGTCTTCGCACTCGTGGATCTCGAGCAGTTGTTCGTCGCCCTCCTTGGTAAGCGACGTCGCCACGTCCTTAAAGGTCGAGGCGTCCCAGGCCTCATCCGCCACGACGGCAACCGGCACCGGGTCGACCGTGCCGTCGGAGCTGAGGTTCGCAAACATAAACATGAACATCGTGGAAAGCGCGACGGGAAAGACCGCGCCCCAAACCCACGTGCTCGGCCGGCGCAGCAGCGTCTTGACCGTGGTGATGATGGTGTTGAACATAGCTGCCCCCTAGTCACGCAGCTCGCGGCCGGTGATCTCGAGGAATACGTCATTGAGGGTCGGCGGCTCGCTCCACACGCGGCCGAGCGCAACGTCGGCGGCGCGCAGCGTGTCGAGGATGTCCACCAGGTTGTGCGGGCTCGCTTCGCAGGTGCAGACGAGCTCGCCGCCGGACAGCTCAACCGAAAGCACGTGCTCGAGGGCGCGCAGCCGCTCGACCGTGGCGGGCTCGACGGCGCCGACCTCGACAGCCACGCGCTCGCCCATCTGAATCATGCGCTTGAGCTCGTCGTTGGTGCCCTGCGCCAGCACGCGCCCGCCGTCCATGATCATGATGCGGCTGCAGATTTGCTCGACTTCCTCCATGTAATGGCTGGTATACACCACCGTGGCGCCTTCGTCGCGCAGGCGGCAGATGCCCTCCAGGATGGCGTTGCGGCTCTGCGGGTCGACCGCCACCGTGGGTTCGTCGAAGAAGATGAGCTCGGGTTTGTGCGCGATGCCGCAGGCAATGTTGAGGCGACGCGCCAGGCCGCCCGAGAGCTTGCCGGGGCGAAACTTGGTAAAGTCGCCCAGCCCGACAAAGTCGATCGCCTCGTCCACGAGCGCGCGGCGGCGCTTGCGGTCGTTAACGTAGAGGCTGCAGAAATAGTCAATGTTCTCACGCACCGTGAGCTCGTCGAACACCGCAACTTGCTGCGGGACCACGCCGATGCGGCGCTTGAGGTCGTAGCGGGCGGGCGTCATGGGCTCGCCGAACAGCTCGATAGTGCCTTTGTCGTAGGCGAGCAGCTGCAGAATACAGTTGATGGACGTGGTCTTGCCCGAGCCGTTGGGGCCCAGCAGGCCAAAGATCTCGCCGGGGGCGATGCTCAGGTTAAAGTGGTCGAGCGCAATAAGGTCGTCATAGCGCTTGACGAGGTTTTCGACGTGGACGATGTCTGTCATGAGGCGGCCCTTCTGTTGATTGCGGCCCGGTACGATTGCATCATCGCAGGAGCCGCCGGCGCGCACCAGTGAGCTTTGTCACGAGTGCGAGGGGGCGGAGGCGAAACCCCCGCTCGCGCGAGCGATCGATGCCGCTTTGCCGCGCGGGAGGAATGTCACGGTTGCCCCGGGCGGCGCCTCCCCCGCGCGCAGCTTCGCGTACAATACCCGTATGAACAGGCTTTTCGACAAATCGATCGTGCTGGCGTGCTGTATTGCGGCCGCCATGGGTCTTGCTGTGGACGCTCGCCTGGTCGCGGCGTTTTGCCTTGGCGTTATTGCCACCTCGCTGGCCGAGGTCGCACAGGGAAACCGCGCCCGCCGTGCGAGCGAGACCGCGAGCTACGTTTACATCATCGCGGCAGTTTTCGTACCGCCGTTTGTGCCGCTTGCGCCTCTCGCCTTCTATGACATCGCGCGGCGCGTGCGCCGTGAGCACGCCTGGGTCGCGCTGGGCATTGGCTCCGTCTTTGCCTTTGCGCTCATCGCGGACCTTCGCACCGACGCGCTTGCCGCCCGAACGCTCCTGCTGACCGCCATCCTTTCGGTTGCCGCCACCTTGCTATCGCTACGCACCGCCCAGTTGGAACGCGAGCAGCAGCGCATGCGCCGTACCCGCGACGAACTGCAGGAACGAGCCCTCGCGCTCGAAGCGCGCAACCGCGACCTCGCCGATCGCCAGGACTATGAGGTCGAACTTGCGACCCTGGCCGAGCGCGCCCGCATCGCGCGCGAAATTCACGACAACGTCGGCCACCAGCTCACGCGTGCTTCGTTGCAGACCGAGGCCCTGCGCGTGGTCCACGCCAACGAGCCCAGGATTGCCGCCGACTTTGCCGACGTCAAACGCACGGTTGACGAGGCGCTCCAGCTCGTACGCACCAGCGTCCACTCCCTCAACGACAACGCCGTCGACCTCTCCGTACAGCTCGATTGCATCGTTGAAGGCGCACGCTCGGACGGCGGCCCGCAGGTTGAGCTTGAAGTTTTGGCCGAGCATGCGCCCGCAAATGTCGCCAACTGCTTTGCAGCGGTCCTGCGCGAGGCGCTTTCCAACGCCATGCGCCACGCCCATGCCAAAACCATTACCGTGCGGTGCATGGAGCATCCGTCGTTTTACCAGCTCATCGTTACCGATGATGGCGTGGACGCGACCCCGGCGAGCAGCAGCAACGTCGCAGAAGGCATGGGGCTCGCCTCCATGCGCGAGCGCGTCGAGGCGCTTGACGGCACCTTCACCGCCGGTCCGCGTGCCGGCGCCGGCGGCTGGCGCGTGTTTGCCACCGTTCCCAAACCGCAAGGAGATGAGGGCCGATGAGGCTTATTGTTGTCGACGACGACCGCTTGGTGGTCGATTCGCTCAAGATTATCTTGGGCGCCCAGCCGCAGATCGAAGTGGTGGGCACCGGCGCCAACGGCAACGACGCGGTTTCGCTCTATGCCGAACACGCACCCGATATCGCGCTGCTCGACATTCAGATGCCGGGGCGCGACGGACTTTCGGCGGCACGCGAAATCCTTGAGCGCGACCCTGCGGCGCGCGTGGTGTTTCTGACGACATTCTCGGATGACGAGTACATTGTGTCGGCGCTTAAACTGGGCGCCCGCGGCTACCTGATTAAAACCGATGTCGCCGCCATTCCACCAGCGTTGGCGCAGGTCATGGCTGGCAAGCGCGTGCTCGAGGGCAAGGCGATCGAGGACATCGATTTTGACGGAACGGACGTCGAGGCGGGCACGCCCCGCCGGCCCGCAGCCTTCGCCAGCCTGACCGACCGCGAGTTCGAAGTCGCCGAACTCATCGCCCGCGGCCTCGACAACAAGGAGATTGCCGCCACGGCTTATATGGGAGAAGGCACGGTGCGCAACCACATCAGCTCAATCCTAGCCAAAATGGGGCTACGTAACCGCACCCAAATCGCCATCGCCTATCTGCGAGGGTAATTACCCAACTGCCGACCGCTCCGGCTTAGCAAAATGGCTGCTACCGATTTAATGCCATTTCAAAACTATGCCGGTTTACTACGATGAATCGTCCACCTTCGACCACGGCAAATTGCGCGCTTGCAAAAGCGCAGGTAGAACGCTTGCAATATTTAGAAAAATGCAGTCATGGTCGGGAATGTCGAATTCATCGTAGTAAACCGGCATAGTTTTGTTCGGGCGGCCCTGCACGAGTGCCTCCGCAAGCCTCGCGGGACCAAAATGATCCGTTTTCTTCCGCCCGCGGAGATCG
>CABUMU010000004.1 GCA_902492855.1 uncultured Collinsella sp.
CCCCAAAATGAAGGCGTCGTGATGATGGCCCCTTTGGTGCAAAGAAACCTGACCTCAATGCACCAAGTTAGGACCAGAGGAAGTCGCTGCGGGTGACGGTGGCGCCGATGGCGAAGGGCATGCAGGCGATGACCGGATACAGATAGCGCATGTAGGTCGAGCCGTTGCACGGGCCAATCAGGCACACGGCGAGTACGCCCAACAGCGGCACCCAGATCGCCAGCGCACGCCATGAATGACGACGCAGCAGGTAGACCACCACGGCGATCATGATCCACACATAGGTGGCCGAGCTCATGGTGAGCGAGATAAACGGGATGCGCTGCACCGCCACACGGTACAGATTGATCAGGTGGTCGCACCAGCGCACAACCTTGCTATCGACCGGATGGAAGTCGAAGTACTTGAGGTTGTCGGGGCGCGCCATGATCTCGGCACTACGCGCCGTGCTGTAGACCCAGGCATCGCGCGCGCTCGGATAAAAATAACCATAGTAGTTATTGATAAGCGCCGAAATATAGCACTCGGGATCCTTCTTAAACATCTGAGCCCATACCTCAAAATAGGCATCGATGTCCTCCTGCGAGGCATACTCATTAAAGCAGTTCTTGACGGCGTCGGACTTGTCAGGGTTGTAGCGGCGGCCCAGGTTCTCGTACTTGAGCACCCGGTCGATCACGGCACGCTCTTCATCGGTCACCAAGCCGTCGCAAGGAGCCTCCACGATAGTGCCGTCCTCCTTAACCGTGGGGTTGACGCCCGAGTTGAGGCCGTCATGCTTTTGGACGAAACGAGCCGTCTGTTGGAACGGAATCGAGAGGATTTCGCGCTTGGAACCAGGCGTGATGTCGTGTGCCGGCATAAAGACCTTAGTGAAGTACATATTAGAGGCAAGGCAGAGTGCAAGCACCGCAAGAACTCCCACCCAGCGGAAACGCGGGGTGGCGCCCGAAGGCGCAGCACCAGCCTGCTTGCCTGCACGATGGGCCATATGCACGTCCCATGCGCAAAACGCCGCCGCGATTACGCATGCCGCCAGGGGAAACACCAGGCCGCCGTTGCGCAGAAACGTGGAACCCATGGCGCCCAGAGCGAGCAGCAGCCAGTCATGGCGCGCAAAGAGCACGGGCCTGGGATCGCCCGCACGCTCGGCATTGGCATAGCGACGGGGCAGGCCGCAGGCCACGAGCTTCACGGTCTGCACCAACAGCACCAAAAACGCGTCGGCAAACAGCACGTCTTTGGTAAGCAAGGCCGCGTAGTTGGAGAACATGGGCATAAACACAAAGAACAGCAGGATTACGCCGCGGACCGGCAGGCTCACGCCCAGCTTGCGCAGCGACGAGATGGAATAGGCCATACAGGCGGCCGTAATGACGAACTGGGCGCAGGTATAGATGGCAAGACCTGCGTTGGCGCTGTTGAACAGTGAAAGCCCCAACTGGACGCACGAACCGATGATAGCCGTATGCACCACGGGGTGATGTCCGTTGAGCAACACATTGGGATTGAGCAGACGCAAGTAGTCACTCGTGCCGTTGGGGTAGTTGAACCACTGGCGAATCTGCGCACCCGTATCTCCCATAAAAAGGCCGGGCAGCGAAGCGACGAGCGTGGGCGCCCAGGCGATCATAAGCACCAGGAAGGGCCCGGCAAAGGGATGGACCGAGAGCACGGCGTGAGCCACACGCCATACGCGGCCAAAATGCGCTTCAGAAAACGGAATGCGCCGAGAGCTCAGCCAATCTAGACACTCAAAGGCAAGGTAGAAGGCAACGACCGCCAAGAGCATCCAGCCCGCGCCGCCAATCCAGGCGCAGATGATGCGGGCCTTGTCGCCGAGCACGATCTCGGCCGAATCGGTGAGGTCGTAGCTGCGGCCAAACACCATGCAGACGGCAAAGAACAGCGACGGAAGGATCACCGAGGGACGCCAGGCGTCGCCGCGGCCAAAGAAAACGTAGCGAAACGGCAGCGTGAGCAGGCAGACAAGCGCAAGCAGCATGACCGCGTCGGTATGGCCGGCAAACGAGAGGAGCACCTCGTAGCACACGTACAGCGCACCCGTCGCCTTGGGGTCAATCGCCAAGACTGCATTGCTCGACACCGGGGCGGGATCGATGGAAAACGCCGTGGTCGCCAACAGCGCGAGCAAAAATGCGATGAGCGTCTGCTTGGCGGGGTAGCGCTTAAACCAAACGATGCGGGCAGCGTCGCGCGCGGCCGTTGTGGAGAGGTCGGAATCCTTCACAGTCCGAAAGCCTTTCTAGAAGCCTGCCAAAAAGGGACAGGTTTATTTTGGCAGGTTTTATCTGGGAAAACGTTACGGTTTTGTCATCGTTGTCCAGCGAACCACCACAAAGGCGCCTGTCCCCTTTTGGTGGTTTTGGTGGTTAGGCGTCCAGGTAGATGCGCTGGGGGCGATTGCGGTGTCGGGCGAAGATGATGAGCACCAGACCGGCGATCACGAGCGGCAAACTCAGCAACTGGCCCATGGTGATGACACCGCCCAGCAGATAGCCCAGCTGGGCATCGGGCACGCGCACGAACTCAACGAGAAAGCGGACGATGCCGTACCCCATCACGAACACGCCCATAAACGTGCCCTGGGGCAGCAGCGGCTTTCTGCGGCTGAGCACCTGCAGAATGCAAAAGAGCACGATGCCCTCAAGAAATGCCTCGTAGAGCTGGGAGGGATGACGCGGCATATCGCCCGCGGTGCCACCGAAGACCACGCCCCAGGGCAGATCGGTCGGCTTGCCCCACAGCTCACCGTTGACAAAGTTGGCACAACGGCCCAGGCACAAGGCCAGCGGCGCGCCGATGACAGCAAGGTCTGCCAAAGTCCATGCGTCGAGCTTATACATGCGGCACACGATGATGCCGCCGATAATGCCGCCCACCAAACCGCCATGGAAGCTCATGCCGCCCTCGTTGGTGGCAAAGATCTCGAGCGGGTGCGCCCAGTAGTAGCCATCACCGTAAAAGACGACGTAGAACAGGCGCGCACCGATAATGAGGCCAAAGACCACACCGACCACGACACTCGTCAGGTCGTCAATCGTGATGTTAAAGCCCCAGCGACGCTGCGTGCGGTACATGACGACCGCCGTGAGCAGAGCGCCGACCACGTAGGCCAGGCCGTACCAGTAGATGGTGATGGGGCCCGCCGAGATCGCGACAGGATCAAGCATATGGTAGAAGTCGTTGAGCATGTCGACCCTCCTACTCCCTACATACAAATGCGGCCGCGGGCCTTGCGCTCGCAGCCGCATATTTGGGCGTAACATCTATGCGGAGTATGCCGTCCGCAGCTTTCGCATCTTAGAATGGCGCGTACTCATCGTACAGGTCGTCGGTCTCGCCGGAGGCATTGACCTGCTCGACACGGGTAACGCCGGGCACATGCTCCTTGAGGATACGCTCGATACCCATGGACAGGGTAAGTGCGCTCATAGGGCAGCCGGCGCAGGCGCCCTGCAGCTCCAGCTTGACGACGCCCTCGTCGTCGACGCCCACATACTCCATATCGCCGCCGTCGGCCTGCAGGTTGGGGCGAATCTCTTCAAGAACCTTCTTAAGCAGCTCTTCGTTAACAGCCACAGGGGCTCCTTTCTCACAATTACGCGGGCGCGCCCGCGGACAGGGGCTATGTTACTACAGCCATGTACCCGCTTAGGCGCCAGCCATGCGTGCGGACACGACTTTCACGAGCGGTCAATTTGGGACGGGTCTCTTTTGGCTGTTTTGCCGCCAGTTGGCGTTGCTATGCGCTACTGCTGAGCCTGCCCCTCGGTGCCGATGTGAACATCGACGATAACCTGGCGGTAGCTGATGCCGCAAGAGTCGAGGATACGGCGGCTGATGCGTCCATCATCGGTGTCGGCATACTTATTGTCCAGGTAGACGACCTCGCCCACGCCCACCTGCGCCAGGATCTTGGCGCAGTCGTGGCACGGGAACAGCGTGACGTAAACCGTGGAACCCTCGAGATCCTTGAGTGAGCCACGGTAGTTGAGCACGGCGTTTGCCTCGGCATGGACCACGTAGTTGTGCTTGTCCTGCAGCGGGTCGTCGCTCGTACCCCACGGGAAAAAGTCGTCGTTGAGCGCCGAGGGCGTACCGTTGTAGCCCACCGAAAGGATGCGGTGGTTGGTGCTGGCGATACACGCGCCCACCTGCGTGTTGGGGTCCTTGCTGCGGCGCTGCGCGGCGATGGCCACGCTCATAAAGAACTCGTCCCAGCTGATGACGTCCAGGCGCTTGCCTGACGAAGTTTGATGAAGATCGTCCGACATGGCAGACACCTCCGTAATCGCAATAGTTTGACCTATTGTAGCAGGTGAAAGGTGGAGGCGTTTGTCCCACCGGCGCCCTCACTTTTACACGCGGCGGGGCTTTTGGTTGATGCGGTACAGCTCGGCGAGACCCCGCAGCGTCAGTGCGTCGTCTACCGTCAGGCTGTGGCCGACCAACGCCGCGAGCGCCTCGGCATCGTCGCCGGTAATGACGATGGGCACGCCATCCTCCCCCGCCGCCTTGGTCGAGCGCATCTCGGCAAGCACCATGTCGAGCATGCCGTCGATGCGGGCTACCTCGCCCAGAACCACGCCCGAGCGCATGGCCTCGCGCGTGTTGCGGCCGATGACGTGCGTTGGCGCCGAAGGCTCAACCTGCGGCAGGCGCGCCGCAGCAGCCGAAAGCGAGCGGGCGCCAAGCGCCAAACCCGGCGCGATGACGCCGCCCACAAAGGTACCGCGCGCGTCGATGACCTCGATATTGGTCGTGGTACCCAAGTCGATCACGATACAGGGAGAGCCGTAGACGGCGCGTGCCGCCACGGCATCGGCGATGCGGTCGGGGCCGATCTCGGCCGGATCGTCGTAGTGCACGGGCATGCCGGTCTTAAGTCCCGGTCCCACCGTGAGCACGCGTCCCGTGCAGGTACGGGAAAGCGCCGCCTTCCACGGGCGCTCGAGCGCCGGTACCACGCAGCTCAGCACTGCGGCTGCGGGCACAAGCGCACCCGGCATGCCCGCATCGGCCGCCAGTGCGGCCATGACCTGCACGAGACGCATGCGCGCCTCGTCTGCTGTGATGCTCGACGGCGTGGTGATCTCGCACGTCGCAAGCGGACATTCCTGCGCCGCGGCCGAATCCTCTGCAAACAGGCCAAAGCGAATGAACGTGTTGCCCACGTCGACCGTCAATATATATGCGCACCCATTAAGCATCGTCGGCGCTCCTTTCGTCTGCCCAGCAGTATATCGCCTACCTAAACCAGTCATCCCAAAATGACTAGCTTGCCGCTATACTGGTGCGCGGTCGCACGCGAGCTCACGCGGCGGCCCTTGGTAACCCGACTTCCCGCGCCGTATCCGTAGCGGCGCTCCCGGGGGAAGCGGATATACGCAAAGGAGTTTTATATGAGCAATCCCTCGAACCGTGCTTCGATGCGCGGGCAACTCACGCTGCGCGGCGTCGTCATCGGCGTCCTTGGCTGCGTAATCATCACGGCAAGCTCGGCCTACACCGCCCTCAAGATGGGCGCTCTCCCCTGGCCGATCGTCTTCGCTGCCGTCATCTCGCTGTTCTTCCTGAAGCTCATGGGCAACGCCAGCCTCAACGAGGCCAACGTCACCCACACCATCATGTCCGCAGGCGCCATGGTCGCCGGCGGTCTGGCGTTTACCATCCCGGGCGCCTGGATGCTGGGCTATGCCGACCAGATCAGCTGGCTCGACATGTTTATCGTGGCGCTCGCCGGCACTATCCTGGGCCTTCTCGCCACGGCACTCATCCACCGTCACTTTATCGTGGACGCCGCGCTGGAGTTCCCCACCGGCAACGCCGCAGCTCAGACCCTGCGCGCCACCGAGGCCGGCGGCAAGACCGGCAAGCAGCTCTTTGGCTCCATGGCCATCGCAGGCATCTACAGCGTGCTGCGCGACGCTCTGGGCGTGGTGCCCAGCATGCTGTGCACGCTCAATATCCCCGGCGTGACCTTTGCCATCTACAACTCGCCCATGTTGCTGTCCATCGGCTTTTTGGTGGGCTTCGCCCCCGTCGCCTTCTGGTTTGCCGGCGCGCTGCTGGGCAACTTTGGCATCATCGTTGGCGGCACCGCTGCCGGCCTGTTCGATATTGTGACCGCGCAGGGTATCGTCAAGTCCCTGGGTATGGGTCTTATGATGGGCTTTGGCGTCGCCGTCGTCCTTAAGGACATCCTGCCGCAGGTCGCCGGTATCGTCCGCGGTCTTGCAGCCGACAGCTCCACCGACACCGACGAGCAGTCGCTCATCTCGGGCTCGCTTAAGCTCGACGCCGGCATCATCGGCCTGGGCACCGCCGCCATTGCCGTGATCGTTGCCATCGCGCTCGACCTCGGCCCCGTTCCGGCCGTCATCGTCACGCTGTTCACCTTTGTCACCACCATCATGAGTGCTCAGAGCTGCGGCCAGACGGGCATCGACCCCATGGAGATCTTTGGCCTCATCGTCATGCTCATCGTGGCAGCTTTCGCGCAGCTCGCGCAGGTCAAGCTGTTCTTTATCGCCGGCATCGTGGCCGTGGCGTGCGGCCTTGCTGGCGACGTCATGAACGACTTTAAGGCCGGAGCCGTACTGGGTACCAACCCGCGCGCACAGTGGGTCGGCCAGGCCATTGGCGGCATCGTGGGCGCCCTGGTCGCTGCCGCTGTCATGGTCGCGCTCGTCACCGCCTATGGTCCGGATGCCTTCGGCCCCGACAAGAGCTTTGTGGCCGCGCAGGCAAGCGTGGTCGCCACCATGGTCTCGGGTATCCCGAGCGTGCCGTGGTTCGCAGGCGGCTTTATCGCCGGTATCGTCATGTACTGGCTCGGCATTCCGGCCATGATGATCGGCCTGGGCGTGTACCTGCCGTTCTACATGTCGCTCACGGCCTTCTTGGGCTCCTGCGTTAAGCTCGCCTACGACAAGTGGGCCGCACACCGCGACGCCGAGGCCGGTCTTTCGGACGAGGAGAAGGCCGCCAAGGATGCCGCCTTCCAGGAGCAGGGCCTGGTCGTTGCCAGCGGCCTGCTGGGCGGCGAGTCCATCGTCGGCGTTATCCTGGCGTTTGTCTCCGTGGGCTTAAGCCTGCTGGGCTAAGCTGAGCAGCTGCTCGACAGCAACCATATTGCCTACGGCTTACCCGGTCGGTAGCTTTTGCAACTGCCGACCGGGCTTTTTGATATCGAAACAAAGAAAGGCCGGCGCGCTGCGGTTAACAGCGCGCCGGCCTTATCGGTTAAGCTATCGAAGCGTTCCTGCTATGAACCGAAGTTCGTTGCAGAATCTACGCCCGGATCGCTACATGTGCTTGCGACGACGATCGCCCAGCGTCACGCCGGCGGCCACGAGCGTAATACCGCCGATAACGAAGACCTCACCTGCAAGCGCGGAGGTATCACCCGTCTGGGCAAGTGCACCGTCCGTGGCCTTCTTCTTGGCGACAGGAGCCTTTGCAGCAGCCTGTGCAACCTGAGGCTTGGCCTGCGGCTCAGCCTTGGGATGATACTTGTCGTACTCGGCCTGAGCGGCAGCCAGGGCATCCTTGGCATCGCCAAACTCGGCAAGCGCGGCGGCATAGGCGTCGTTGGCATCGGACAGCTTGGCATCGGCATCGCTCAGAGCAGCCTTGAGGCCAGCGGCGGCATCGACGGCGGCCTTATAGCGAGCGTAGGCAGCGTTAAGCTTGACCAGCTTCTCGTTGCCCGTCGTGCCCGCGGCAAGGGATGCCTTGTGGTCGACAGCCTCAAGATCAGCCTTGAGCGCCTCGTCGTTGGCAAGCTCTGCCTTGGCCTTGACGATATCGAGGCTCGCATCGACGACGGCTTCGTTGGCGGCCTCGAGCTGCTTCTGGGCATCGGCGACACCGGCGACGGCGGCGTCATAGGCGGCCTTGGCGTCGTCGACCGCCTTCTGGGCGCCGGCGAAGCGCTCGAAGGCCTTGTTTGCGCCGGCCAGCTCACCCTCGGCGGCCTTGGCCTTCGCCTGTGCGTCGGACAGGGCCTGCTTCTTGGCGTCAACTGCCTGCTCGGCGCCCGAAAGAGTGGTCGCGGCGTGCGCGTCTGCGGCCTGAGCCTTGTCAACGCCAGCCTGGGCAGTGTCGTCGGCCTTCTTGGCATCGTCAAGCGTGCCCTGCTTGTTCGCAAGATCCGTCTTGGCGGCATCGCGCTTGGCGGCAAGGTCCTTGACCGAAGCAGTGGCGTTGCCATACGCCTCGTTGGCCTGGTCGGATTTTGCCTTGGCGGCATAGCGGGCGCTGCGAGCCTTCGCCTTGTGAGCAGCGGCGTCGGCCGCCTTCGTCTTGCTGTCAGCAAGCGTGGCGTTTGCCTTATCGAGAGCTGCCTGGGCAGTAGCGGCCTTGCTCTTGGCGGCATCGAGGTTCTGCTTGAGTGACTCGATGTCGATTCCGCCGAGTGCGTCCTTCGCGGCGTCGTATGCCGTCTTCGCGGCGGCGGTGTCGGACTTAGCCTTCTCGTACTCACCCTTGGCGGTGTTCATGTTCACATCTGCTGCGGTGAAAGCGTCCTGGGCGGCACCCTGCCCGTTTACAGCTGCGAAGTAAGCTTCCCTAGTAGTTCCAAAGTTCTTCTGCGCCTCGGCGAGCTTGCCCTGAAGCTCCTTGAGCTGCGCCTTCTGCGCCTGCGTGCCGCCAGCGTTATAGGCAGAATCGATGTAGTCGTTGACGAGCTTCTTGAACTCAGAGACCGTGAAATCGGCCTGAGTGTCATCATCGCTGTAATCGAATGCGGTTACCTCGGAATCGGTGTTCTTTCCGCTACCGGTTGCGATACCGATAGCCGCCGTAGCGGAATCGATAATGTTGAGATAGTGCCCGCAGCCGTCTCCTCTTTCCTTACCGTTCTCATCTTTTGTACCGGAATACACATCGTTATAGTTTTGGTAGATATAGTACGAATCATAGCGATGAGCTATGAGATCTTTGCCAGCCTCGCTATCCGCACCGTACTTTTTAATCCAATTCTCGTAATTAACCTTCTCCTGAGTGTAGAGACCAGTGTAGGGCCAGCCGAGGGTATCCTCGGTCTCACCGCCGGAGTATGCTCCGCCGCCGCCGGCGAGGTTCTCCGCATTATCGAAATAGCAGTTCGAGTGTCTCAAACCATTATTCGATGAATAGGACGCGTTCAGTGCAGCGGCAACAGTCATGCGGAGACTGACGCTCAGCTCGGACTGTCCGTTAGCCTTGCGGAGATTATTTTGGGTATCGAGATAGGTCAAAGCGTTGCGCAGCTGCTCCAAGGAGAGCGGATTGGCGTCGCGAGACATGTCCTGATCGACGTACTTGTCATACCATTCGGCCTTGTCATCGGCGCCGGTCAACGTCGATACGGCATCCTGGGCGTTCTTTTTCTGCGTGGCTGTGAACTGGCTGCCGCCGATGATGTAGTTCATGAAGCCGAACATACCCTGACTGATGACTTCCTGGTCAACGGTCATGTTGGACTTTAGGTCTGCAATCTGCTGCTCAAGAGCCTCAACCTGGGCATTAGCAGCGTCATAAGCCTTTTCCGCGGCGTTCGAAGCAGCGCAGGCCGCCTCCCACTCGCTGCGCTTCTGCTTGCGAACTTCGACAAGCTTATCGTACGCGGTCTTCTTGTCTGCTTCGGTCTGCTGCGCCTTCTCGTATGCGGCCTTGGCGGCGTCGCGCTCGCTGGCGGCGGCGTTGTACTCCTTATTTGCCGCATCGTATGCAGACTGGGCAGATGCCACGGCGGCATTGGCGGCGTTGGCCTTCTCCTGTGCGGCGGTGGCGGCAGTCTGCGCGGCCTGCAGGTTCGCCTGTGCGGTGGCGTCTGCAGTCGTCGCGGCTTCGAGCGCGGCCTGCGCGGTCGCGAGCTCGCTGGCGGCAGTGACCTTGGCAGCCTCGAGCGCGTTCAGATCGATACCCGTGCCCGAGGTCGCGGCATCGAGCGCGGCCTGCGCCTGGTTGAACTTCTGCTGGGCGTTATCGCGCGCGGTGGTTGCGGCTGCGAGCGCAGCGGCAGTCTCCTGCTTCTTGGCCTGGGCGGAAGTCAGAGCGGCCTCAGTGTCCTTCTTTTCCTGCTGAGCGTTGGCCTCGGCAGCCTTGGCCTGGTCCAGATTGGCCTGTGCAGTAGGAACGGCCTTATTGGCGTCATCGAGCTTTGCCTGCGCGTCCTCGACGGCCTTCTTGGCGGCCTCGTACTCGTCCATACCCATGGCCTCGAGCTTGGCCTGGGCATCATCGAGGGCCTTCTTGGCCTCATCCTGCTTTGCCTTGGCGTCCTTGAGCGCCTGGGTCTTATCCTCGACACTCTTGTTGGCCTGTTCGAGCTGATCGTTCAGGTCGCCCAGCTTCTTCTGCTGCAGCTCGGTCTTTTCGACGGCGGCTTTGAGCTCGTCAATCTTCTCCTGGAGCGCGGCGACTTCTGCTGCGTTCTGCTCGATTTCGTTGTCGCTCACAGCCTGCGAGGCCTGATTCTTTTGCTGCTGTGCCTGCTTTTGAGACTGGCCCGCCGCGTCGGCCTTCTTCTGGGCGGCATCGTAGGCGGCCTGAGCGTCCTTGAGCTGCTTTGCCGACTCCTCGGCCAGCTGGGCAGCCGTCTTTACGACCGCTTGGTTACCGGCGGCAACGGTATTCTCTACAGAACTACCCCCCCCCTGAACAGAATCGCCGTTATCGGTTGACGGTGCGGCGATTGCCGCCAGCGGCGACATGAGCGGCTGAGCGATGAGGCCCGCCGTCAAAACGGTTGCGACGGCGCGGTTGGCAACGCCCTTGACGTTGACGGCCTTGGCCCGAGGCTCAAAGTGTTGTGGACTGTAGTTTGCCATGGCTTTCTCCCTTTGACACGGATGTATCCATACGTATCAAACGGTAGCTGTCGATTTTTGAATTCTGTTGCGCAACATTGGTCACCAGCGAATTTTTTGAAATTCGCGCTCTCGTGCTTCACAATTTCGTCACATATGTAGGAGCTGGTGCGTCATATTCTTGCGGGATCGAATTGAGCCTGTGATTTGCATTTGCTCTCGCGTCATCCGCTCTATCGGATTCCGCATCCAACAGACACCCCGCCCGCCACGGTGTAGAGTTAGGACAACGGGCGCGTTGCGCGGACCGCGCTGGAACGAGGTGGACATGGAACTCGACAAACAACAGATCAAGCGACTACGCGAGCGTCATCATCGGCGTCACGGCATCCGCCCTGCTCATAGCGAGGCCATGGAGAACGCCACCCGCTTCCTAAAGCGCGCATTCAACATTCGCGAGGGTCGCGCGCCCTACCACGTAATCCGCAAGCGCTTTGTAAACGGGGCACGCCTGACCGGCTCCCACCTATGCATCCTCATCATCGCCATGCTCATCGCGAGCATCGGCCTCGATATCGACTCGGACATCGCCATTGTAGGTGCCATGCTCATCTGCCCGCTCATGGGCTCGGTCCTTGCCATGGCATACGGCATCGCCACGCTCGATCGCGAGATTACCCTTGAGGCCGTCGCGAGCTTGGCTCTACAGATGGCCTTTTGCCTGGTCACGTCCACGCTGTATTTTAAGCTCTCGCCCCTTGGCACCACCACGGCCGCCATCATCGACAACTCGACACCCACAATATGGGACCTTGCCGTCGCGCTCGCGGGCGGCTTTGCGGGCGGGCTGGGCAACTCGCGCGATCAGGAGCCTTCGACGCTCATTGCCGGCGTAGCCGTGGCGACCGCGCTCATGCCGCCCCTGTGCGCGGCGGGTTATGGCATTGCCATCGCGAGCGGGTCGTTGTTTCTCTCGGCGCTCTACGAGTTTGGCATCAACGTAGTCTTTATCGCACTCGCGGCCGAAGCCGTACTACTTCTTCTGCGCGTGCCGCTCAAGCGCGACCTTAACGGCGACGGCGTTGTGACCGCCGAAGAAGACGCCGAGGTCAACGAGCTGTCACGCAAGGTGCGCCGCCGCATCATTGTGGGCACGATGATCTTTGCCATCCCCTGCATTGTTATGACCGCGGGTTCCATTGGCTCGGCGCAGGCCGGCGTGCAGGACGGCTACGGTGTCACCGAAACCACGCGCGAGCTTGCCGCGGTGCTGCCAGGCTTCAAGGATTACACCGTCGCCGTCGAGACCTCGGCCACCGAAGGCGATGAGGAGGGCATCGTCGAGCGCGAGATTGTCGCCCATGTGACGACAGGCGAGACGCTTGGGGCACACGACCGTCACGTCGCCCGGAAGCTCATCGACCTCAATGTGCCCGAGCTCGATCGCGTGGAGTTCGATGTGAAGTGATGCCGGCGGGGGGATGAATGCCTGCACGGACGCAAGTTACGACGAGGCGCAGATGCGATACGGACACGAGCAAATAGCGGGGTGCAGTTCACACCCGCGCCCCGTTCGCTGTTTTATTGCCGTGAATCAGACGTCCGCATCGACATCGCCAGACTCCACCGTAAACGCCGGATCGGTGCTCACAAGATAAAATCGGGTCACCTTGCTATCTCTAAATAGATAGAGCTGGCCCTGCTCGCGTCGGCGTGACATATACGCCACGTGGACCGTACCGAATTCTTCGCCGTTTTCCTTCTTTAATATCAGGATGTTGGGGTCATCCGTACGCTTAAACTGCCCGTCAACGCAGCTGTCGTCTTTGTCGACCAGTTGCCACCGATGGTTATCCTCTTCAAGAAAGGCCAGGGTTTCCAGACTCGTCTTGTCGTCCCGATAGTAACCGTCAATGGCAAACCCTTCGGAAGCGCATTCCTGCATATAGGACGTTTCTCGGCTTATAGCAAACAGCCCTGTAGCGCCCAGGAGCACAGCCAGGCAGACCACTGCAAGGGTTATCGAAATAGCACGGCGACCCATGTTAGCCCAACCGATAGTTGTTTAACGGAGCGCGAAACATACCTGGAACCTCCGATGTCAGGGGGAACGTCGCCAGCAGACTAGCGACAGCCATATGCTTCTTTTATCAAACCATATGGCTGCTACTCGCGGAGGGGATATCGGCGAGCGGCGTGTTTTCATACTCCATTGGTCAAACCTAAGCGCAGCCCTACAGCTCGTACTTGTACACGCGGTAGATATACTTTTCGGCTTCCATCTCGTAGGTAGCGATGGGCAGACCGCAGCGGTCGTACTCGGTGAAGGTCTTGGCCTGACCCGATGCCACGAGCATGCTGTTCGAATTGCCGACGCGCTGCACACTGCTAACGTAGCCCGAGAACGGCACCGCGATCTGGTCTTCGAGCCCGTAGGTGCGTGCCACCTCGTCCACCGTAAAGATGCGCCCAAACGAATGCGAGCCGCGGCTGTAGTCGGTCACCACCGCGGCGCCCAGCTGGCCCCAGTCGAACTTGGGATAGCTCTCGGCCGCACCAAAGTTGTTGTCGTATAGCAGCACCTGGTAGCGACCAGTCGCTGCCGTGTCAGAACTCGGCAGATACGTCACGCTGTGCTGGCCTGCATTGAGCGAGAAATCGCCCTGGGCCTGCAATAACTTGTCTTCAAAGCCAGAGCCAGCCCATTGCCACTCCTTTCTATTTCTGGGTCCATCTTCTCACTGCTGGCGGCCGAAAATGATCCGTTTTCCTCCGACCCCGAGGGATCGTTCTTAGTACTTGAAGAAGCCCTCGCCCGAGCTTTCGCCCAGCTTGCCTTCGTCGAGCATTTTCTTGAGGACGGAGGCCATGGCCTTAAAGTTGTAGGGCATCATCATCTTCTTGAGCAGCGGGCTCACCAGGCCCGGCACCTTCTGATACTGCATGACGATGTTGTAGGCCGTCTGAATACCCACCGTGTCGAATACGCGGAACGGGCCCTTGGGAGCGCCGGTGCCACGCGTCCACGCGAGGTCGATGCTCTTGGGATCGCTCACGCCCGAGACATACAGGTCAAGGCCCGAAAGCAGCCACGGTACCAACATGGAGTTGAGCAGATAACCGTTCTTTTCCTTGTTGACGGGCAACGCCAGCATACGGATGTCGTTGGCAAAGTCGACGAGTTCATCGAAGTAGCGCTTGTCGGTCTGGTCCTGTGCCATGACCTCGGTCATATTGTTCTTCCAGATGGAATTGGCAAAGTGCAGCGACAGGTACTTCTCGGGGCGGCCGGTGTACTTGGCAAAGGTGCTCGGTAGCAGCGTGGAGGAGTTAGTCACGACGACGGTCTTTTGCGGGAGGACCGGGGCGAGTTTCTTGTAGAAGTCGATTTTTGCCTGGGTATCCTCGGCCATAGACTCGATGACCAGGTCGGCGTCGGCCACGGCCTTGGCGAGGTCAAGCTCCAGCTTGAGTGTGGAGTAGGCACGCTCGACGGCGGCGAGTGCCGCCTCCTTGTCGAAGGGCTGGCCGCTATCGGCGATACCGGCGCACCACTCGCCCGTGCCGTCCGCCATGCCCTCGATAGCAGCGATGTACTCCTCGCGCACATGATCGATCTTGGGCTGGGTGCGGCCGATGCTGCCCTTGCTGCGCAGCCAAATCGTCACATCGAAGCCACAGTAGGCAGCCTGAAAGGCAATCTGGCTTCCCAACACGCCGCCGCCGGCAACACAAACGGTCTTGTAGCTCATGGAACGGTCCTCTCTTACGTAATTCCATAGATGTGTATTTATTCAACCGTAAGGATGACGCGCGCTGGGGGTGGGTTCTATAAACGGATGGTTTTTTGCCGCGAACGGCAACACCTGTTCATTATCTCTCGATTTTGGAGGCCCTTTTTAGCGCTGCTGGACCGCTTTTTCAGAAGTGCGGGGAAAAATCGAGTTTCGCCGACCAGACCGGATTTTTTGACAACAAAACCGCAGGTCGCGAGAGTCTAAAA
Source organism: uncultured Collinsella sp. (assembly GCA_902492855.1). Lineage (GTDB taxonomy): Bacteria > Actinomycetota > Coriobacteriia > Coriobacteriales > Coriobacteriaceae > Collinsella. The sequence continues at coordinate 14,827 of CABUMU010000004.1, forward strand.
AGGCGGTGTGCTCGGAAGGTTCGCGTTTTCCCCGCACTTTCGAAATTCGAGTCCATGGAAGGCTGCGACAAAGCGATTTACGCAGCATATATCCATCAAAAACGGGTGGTAGCCGGTACGGCTACCACCCGTTTGTCTCATATCTAGCCCAAAGCAGGCCAGTTACTTCTTAATGCCGCGTCCCAGGCGCTCAGCGACCGACGCCACGGCACTCTCGTCGACCGAGCCGCAGCTCACGCAGCCATCGTGGGCACGCATCTGGCCGGTGACCTCGTCCATCGCGAGCGGCGCCACCTTCTCGAGCTTAAAGCCCTTGCCGGCGCGCATGTTTTCCTTGGCCACGCTGATCATGAGCTTAATGCGGTTGAGCTGGTTGACCTCGGACGCGCCGGGGTCGTAGTCCACCGCGACGATGTTGCTCTCGGGATGCTGGCGGCGCAGCTCCTTGATCACGGCCTTACCCACTACGTGGTTGGGCAGGCACGCGAAGGGCTGCGTGCAGATGATGTTGGGCGCACCGTGGTCGATCAGGTCGAGCATCTCGGCCGTGAGCAGCCAGCCTTCGCCCATGTTGTTGCACACCGAAAGCACCGTACGAGCCTTGTCCGCCATGGTGCCAATGCGCTCGGGCGCCTCGAAGCGGCGGGACTTTTCGAGCATCTCCTCCACCGGCGTGCGCATCCAGTCCACCAGCTTAATGAGCGCCTGCATGCTAGCGCGCGCCGTGGCAGAGCTTCCCAGCTCGTCTTTTTGAAGCTCGGCGTTGCTCATGGAGTACAGGAAGAAGTCGAGCAGGCCCGGTACCACGGCCTCGCAGCCCTCGCGCTCAATGACATCGACTACGTGGTTGTTGGCCGTGGGATGGAACTTGACCAGGATCTCGCCAACCACGCCCACGCGCGGCTTGGTACCCTCGCCCACAAGCGGCATGGTGTCGAACGCGCGGATGGCCTCGCGGCACAACTTGGTGTAGTTGTGCCTGTTGAACTTAGGCGCCAGCTTGCGGGCACGCGCCATGTACTCCTCGTAGAGTGCGTTGGCGGCACCGGGCGTGGCCTCGTACGGGCGGCAACGATAGAGCATCTGCATCATGACGTCACCAAAGAGCACTGCGTAGACTGCCTGCTTAAGCAGTGCCGGCGTAATCTTAAAGCCGGGGTTGTCCTCACCGAGCGCCACGGCCGAAAGCGAGATCACCGGGATCTCGGGGTGGCCGCTCTCGCGCAGGGCCTTGCGGATGAGTGCGATGTAGTTGGTGGCACGGCAGCCGCCGCCGGTCTGGCTGATAACCACGGCCGTCTTGGACAGGTCGTACCGACCGCTCTCGATGGCCTCCATAATCTGGCCCGTCACCAGGATCGACGGATAGCAAATGTCATTGTTCACGTAGCGCAGGCCAGCCTCGACGGCATCGTGGTCGGTCGAGGGCAGCAGCTCCAAGTTGTAGCCGGCACCGCGGAACACCTCTTTGACCAGGTCAAAGTGAATCGGCGCCATCTGCGGGCACAGGATGGTGTAGCCCTCCTCGCGCATCTGCTCGGTAAAGGGCACCTTGGGCCACGCGGTCGAAGCACCCTCACGCTGCGCCTCAAACGTGTACTTGCGGCTCGCAAACGCGGGAGCATCCGTGGAGGGAGCCACCGGCGCGGCATCGCCCTGCTCGTAGGCCTCGCCCGCGGCCGTGGCCTCGGCCAAGCGCTCGGCCTCCTGGTCCTTGAGCGCCGCCATGAGCGAGCGGATGCGGATGCGCGCGGCGCCCAGGTTGGACACCTCGTCGATCTTGAGCACGGTGTAGATCTTGCCGCTGGCTTCCAGGATCTCCTGCACCTGGTCGGTGGTCAGGGCGTCCAAGCCGCAGCCGAAGGAGTTGAGCTGAATCAGGTCCAGGTCGTTGCGCATCGTCACAAAACGGGCGACGGCGTACAGGCGGCTGTGGTACATCCACTGGTCGACGACGCGAATCGGACGCTCGGGCTTCACCAGGTGCGCAAGCGAATCCTCGGTAAAGACCGCAAAGCCAAAGCTCGAGATAAGCTCAGGCAGGGCGTGGTTGATCTCGGGGTCGTTATGGTAGGGACGACCGGCGAGCACGATGCCGTGACCGCCATGGTCCTCGACCCACTTAAGAGCCTCCTCGCCCATGGTCTGGATATCCTCGTGGAAACGCGCATCGGCCTCAAAGGCAGCGTTGACGGCGGCATCGACCTCGGAGCGCGTGATCTTGGGACCGCGCACGCGACCGCGACCGGCTTGCGCATCGGCCACACGGTCGACGGCGAGCACCTGGTACAGACGGCGCTTAAGCTCGGTCTTATCGTGATACGGCACAAACGGATACAGGAACTCGATGTTCTGCTCGCGGATCTCGTCAATATTGAGCGCCAGCGCCGTGGGGTAGCTCATGACGATGGGGCAGTTATAGCAGTTGCCAGCCGTCGGATCCTCCTTGCGCTCCCAACGCACGCACGGCATCCAGATGAAGTCGACGTCACGGTCGATAAGGTTCATCACGTGGCCGTGGCTCATCTTTGCCGGGTAGCACACGCTCTCGGACGGCATGGACTCGATGCCCGCCTGGTAGGTCTTCTTGCTCGACTGGTCGGACAGCTGCACGCTAAAGCCCAGGCGCGTAAAGAACGCGTGCCAGAAGGGGTAGTTCTCGTACATGTTGAGCGCGCGCGGGATGCCGACGGTGCCGCGCGGGGCCTCGTCGGGGCTCAGGACCTCGCGGTTAAAGAGCAGCTCGTTTTTCTTTTTGAAGAGGTTGGGGGCCTCGGTCTTCTGCTTTTTGTGGCCGGCGCCCTTCTCGCAGCGGTTGCCGGTAATGAAGCGCCTGCCACCGCCAAAGTCGTTGACGGTAAGCTGGCAGTTGTTGGAGCAACGGCCGCAGCGGACATGCTTTTGCGTCACGGTGAGGTGCGCGATGTCCTCAGCCGAGAGGATGGTCGAGGTGCCGTCGGCGCCAGCGCGATCGCGAGCGAGCAGGGCCGCGCCGTAGGCGCCCATGCAGCCGGCGATGTCGGGACGCACGGCATGAACGCCGGTGAGCTGCTCAAACGCGCGCAGCGTGGCATCGGACATAAAGGTGCCGCCTTGGACGATCACCTGGCTGCCGATCTCCTTGGGATCGCGCAACTTAATGACTTTGAACAGGGCATTCTTGATGACGGAATAGGACAGGCCGGCCGCAATGTCGCCCACCGTGGCGCCTTCCTTTTGCGCCTGCTTGACGCGCGAGTTCATAAAGACCGTGCAGCGACTGCCCAGGTCGACCGGGGCCTTGGCATGGATGGCGGCGTTGGCGAACGCGCGCACGTCCATGTTCATAGAGACGGCGAAGCTCTCGATAAAGCTACCGCAACCCGACGAGCAGGCCTCGTTGAGCATGATGTGCTCAATAACGCCGTCCTTGACGCGCAGGCACTTCATGTCCTGGCCGCCAATGTCCAGAATGAACTCGACGCCGGGCAGGAATGCCTTGGCGCCGCGCAGGTGCGCGACGGTCTCAATCTCGCCGGAGTCGGCCTTGAGGGCCTCGATGAGCAGCGCCTCGCCGTAGCCCGTGGTGGTCACGTGGCCGATGGTGCAGCCGGCAGGGATGTGATTGTAGAAATCGGCCATGATGACCTTGGCCGTGCCCAGGATGTCACCGTTGTTGTTGCCGTACCAGGTGTGCAGCAGCTGGCCGTCCTCGCCCACGAGCGCGGCCTTCATGGTGGTGGAGCCGGCGTCGATGCCGATGAACACGCGGCCGGTGTAGCCGTCGAGCTTGCCCTTGGGGACGACCTCGGTGTCGTGGCGGGTTTTGAACTCGGCGAAGTCCTCGTCGGTGGCAAAGAGCGGATCCAGGCGCTCGACCTCGGCACCCTGTGTGTCACCCAGGGCATCGATAGCCTCGATGAGCTGCGGGAACGTGCTGAGCTTGTTGGACTCATGCGCCATGGCGGCGCCGCTCGCCACAAACAGGTGGGCGTTTTGGGGCACAATGCGGTGCTCCTCGTCCAGGTTGAGCGTGAGGTAGAAGCGATGGCGCAGCTCGGAGAGATACTGCAGCGGGCCGCCCAAGAAGGCGACGTTACCGCGGATGGGACGGCCGCACGCCAGACCCGAGATGGTCTGGGTCACGACGGCCTGGAAGATGGAAGCGGCGACGTCCTCGGGACGGGCGCCTTCGTTGAGCAGCGGCTGCACGTCGGTCTTGGCAAAAACGCCGCAGCGGCTGGCGATGGGATAGATGGTGGTGGCGTTGGCCGCGAGTTCGTTAAGGCCGCTGGCGTCGGTGTGCAGCAGAGTGGCCATCTGGTCGATGAAGGCGCCCGTGCCGCCGGCGCAGGTGCCGTTCATGCGCTGCTCGATGCCGTTGTCGAAGTAGATGATCTTGGCGTCCTCGCCGCCCAACTCGATAGCGACATCGGTGGCCGGGATGAGGGTCTCGACGGCGCGCTTGCTGGCGATGACCTCCTGGACAAACTCCAGGTCGAGCCACTGGGACAGCAGCAGGCCACCCGAGCCGGTAATGGCGCAGGTCATCTGGGCCGTCGGCAGCACGGTCGCAGCGCCCTCGAACAGATCACGGGCGCAGGCACGGACGTCGGTGTGGTGGCGCTGGTACTTGGCGTAGACGATCTGGTTATCGTCGTTGAGCACGGCGAGCTTAACGGTGGTGGAGCCCACGTCGATGCCCAAGTGCAGGTTGCCGCGGGCGGCCTCGGGGTTGAAGATCGCGCCTTCGGGGGCCTGGGCGGCGGCTACGGGCTCAGCGGCGGTGGCGGGCTCGCTGACGACGGACGTCTCCTCTGCCGCGTTCTTGGCCTCGGCAACCGCCTCGGCAACTTTCTCGGCAGCCGCGGTCGCAACCTTCTGCGCGGCGTCCACCACGGTGGGCGCGGCCTCGCGTGCGGCAGCGACCATGCGGTCCTTGATGCCCTCGACGAGTTTGCTCATTGTCTCTCCTCTTAGTTGTTGGACTCGACGGTTGCGGCGGTGTCGGCCGCGTCCTCGAGCTGCAGGTTCAATAGCTTCATGCCGTATTCCGGCACGTTGATATCGATGGGTTGGCCATACAGGTCACCAGGGCGCACAAAAGCGAGCACCGTCATAATGCGCGCCATGGCCTCGGGCGATTCGGTGAGCCCACGCTCAAACCAGCGCTGAATCATGCCGACCTCGGCGCTCACGACGTAGGTGACGTAGTAGTCAAAGAACGTGCCCAGCGCCAGGCCCAAAATGCCCGTCTGCGCACGCGGCACCACGGCCTCACGAGCGGTGTCGATGATCCTTTTAATGAAAGCCTGGTCGCCGCCCGGACCCAGCAGCGCACCGATTAAGTCGCGGTTGGCCGCAAGATAACGCAGCAGCTCAACCGAACCGGGCGCCGGCTCGAGCTCATCGATGTTGTGATAGAGGTCGGGCAGCTGAGCTGCGGTGATGAGCTCAATGCGCTCACGGATCTCGGCCAGCAAGCCGTCCTCGATTTGATTGATAAAGTCGGGAATATCACGGTAGTGCGAATAGAACGTGCGGCGCGTAAGGCCAGCGCGCTCGGTGAGCGACGCGACGTTAATGCGCGAAAGGTCGCCGCTTTCGGCAAGCTCGCTGGCAAGTGCCTGGCGAAGGGCACGCTGCGAGCGAAGGGACCGGCGATCACATTTCTCGAGCTGGGACAAGCGTCCTCCTTGTTACTCAGCCTGTGCGCTATTGCACAGTGCGAGTATTATTGCACACCGTGTGCATCAACACGTAAAGGCAATATTTGGGATGTGACGAAGGGGCAGTCCTTTTGTCGCATTATTCGATGATGGTGCAGGAGTTCTGCTTATGCATGGTGGCGAGCATGTGTTTGGGGACGGCGTGGACCATGCAGCTGCCGATGGTCGCGCTCGCGGCGGCCTTGGCTGCATCGCTTGCGTTTTTGGTCGCGTAGCTGTGACGAAAACGATTGAGCATGGCGATATCGTTGCCGCCGTCGCCGTAGACCGCGACCTCATCCTCGGCAATACCGTAGTAGCCCGCCAGCCAGGCCACGCTCTCGCCCTTGTTGCACGCCACGTCCGTGATCTCGAACATCACCGGATCGAACGGCGCGTTGACCACGCGGTCCGATCGCTCGGCCAAATATGCTTTAAGGTCACGCTCCAGCTCGGGCGAGGTCACGCGGCAGTTGATCTTGCACACATCGTGGCGCAGGATGTCACCGATCGACTGGTCGAAATATTGCTCCTCGTGATACCCGCCACGTGCACGCATGCCACGCATCACGATACGCTTGATAGGGCTGTCCTTTTTAAAGCCCGCCTGATGCATCTCGAACGAGCCGCTCGAGAACATGCCATCGGGCGTGGAGCAATCAAAGCAAATGTCCGGAAACTCCTTGAGCAGTTCCTCGGTGATCTGCGGGTCAATGGTCCAGGTTTTGAGCACCTCGCCATGACTGTCGCGCACGATGGATCCATTGGAGCAGCAGGCGTCAAGCGCCAGGCCCGTAAAGCCATGCTCGCCGATCGGCAGCGTCGAGCGTCCGGTCGCGGGAACCACATGCAGGCCAGCTTCGGTCAGCTCGCGAATGGCACGGCGGATGGTCCCATCCGCCTCATGCAGGGCGTTCAGCAGCGTTCCGTCTAAGTCACTCGCAAACATCTTGATCATGGGCGTGCCTCTCCTTCGTCTGCACGATATTGTAGACGAAGGAGAGGCACGCCCAAACAATGCCGTCACGACGCGACGTGCCACTGCCTTCACAAATTCACGGTGCCCCAGCGCGCTAAGACAATCGCCACAAGCGACTTTTCAGCCGATAAAACAGCGCCGTCGTCAACGTCAGCACCGCCAACATGCCTGCGAATACAATCGCCGGTGTCCATCGATCATATGCGAGCCCGTAAACCAATTGGCCAATAGGCGTTGCACAGGAAAGCGTCATATAAACGAGTGCCAGCACTTTTCCGCAGAGTTCCTTTGGCGCTGACCGCTGAACAAATGAAACGATTTCGACCGATGTAATGCTTGCCCACGCCATGACCCATGCCGAGCCGGCCGCAAGCGCGGCAAACGCTAATTCATCAGGACCGCTCAGTAGCGTGACAATAATCGGCACGACTCCAAAACAGATCATCGCAACATATCGACATATGCCCTTGAAGGAAAAACGATGCGGCCAAATACCGACCAAACCACTGCCGACAAGACCACCTAAGCCCATAGCCACCTCAATAATCCCAACGAAGGATGACTGCATTCCGAGATGCTTTGCAACAATAACGGGAGCACCAATCGTTAACCCAACTAACGCAAGGTTCAAAATAGCCGCAATCAAAAACACAACGAGCAATGATGAGTTTTGAGACAGGTACCGAATCAACTCCCGAAAATCGTTTCGGCGTGTCGTACGAGTCGCGCCGTCTCCCGTCGTTTCAGATGAGGCATTTTGCTTGAGTGCGCCCCCGAACAGCAGGGCTGAAATCGTAAACGTCAACGCCGCGGTTTCGCATAGAGTATCGATACCAAAGCACCCATAGACTGCCGTCCCGACTACAGGCCCCAAGATATTGCTCATCATGATTATCTGCGAGACCAACGCAGTGGCACGCTCAACCTTTTCTTGGCCCGTCATGCGCACCGCCTCAATTTGAAGCATCGGTTTCAGCAGCGATTGGATGCCATATTGGACGCAAAGCATTGCTGCCACGACAACCGCAAGAGGCAGCGAACGCTTCATGGGGATAAACAGCAGTGATGCAGCCATCAGAACAATGCCGAGTACCACAAGAACCCCGCGATGTCTTCCCCGATCCGCCAAAATCCCGCCAACCGGAGTCGCGAGCACGCCCGGTATGAACGCTATCGCCGCGACGGCGCCATATAACGTTGAGGAGCCGCTGCAATCGAACAAGTAGAGCGGACACGCAAAGCACAGTGCCGACAGCATCGAATACGCACACAGCTGTGCAACAAGAAGACCAAATAGCCTGATAGATCGCACTGTTTTTGGCGCCAATGAAACGCTAATTCTTCGCATCCCAGCCATAAGCCTGCCCCCAAATACATACTGTCAGTATGTATTTAATGACTTGAAAAGGGCAGCCGTGGCTACCCTCACAAATCAATTACATACCGTTGGTATCTATATTACCACCCGGCACGGTTCCATACGTCCCAAATCTGGGCCGTTGTCTGGAGCACTTCATTACCCAAATCGAGCCCCACCGCTGCCGCCATCTGTGCCAAACATTGTGCGCGAGCGAGCATTCGCTCCTTGGGCTCGAGCGGACGGAACAATGGCAGCAGCCAAAGATTCGCTAACAACGATACGGCCTCCGCTGCTTCGCGCGGGCATTCGCACGCAATGGAGCCGTCGGCGATGCCCTCCTCGATCACTGGCAAGAGATTGCCATCGGCCGACTCGTCAAACGAACCTTGGTACTGCATCGCCAGCAGCCGCGAGCTTTTTACCGGATCTGCCGCAGGATGCATGCGAGCCCATAGCTCGATTTGCGGAACGACGGACTCGGGCGCATAAAGTCGTTTGAGCTTTTGAGCTCCCGTCATATTGCCAGCACCGAGTGTCGCGCGACGGTGTTCAGCAATCGGAGCCGTTGCCCGATCAAATGCGGCGTTGAAAATCTCCTCTTTGCTCTTAAAGTGATGATAGACAGCACCCTTGGTCATGCCATCGAGGCGGTCGACGATGTCTTGGATGCTCGTCCCCTCATAACCCTGTACGCAGAATAGCTCCAGCGCCGCGTCGAGAATCTTCGCGACAGTCTCCTCGGGATATTTATTACGACCCATAATCCGTCCATCCACAACGCAAGTCTTGTGCCTCATTGCAGCATTTTAACGTTGCGGATGGTAGACGGTCGATTCTACACCGCGGCGGGGCCGTGTTCGCCGGTACGGATGCGGATGACTTCCTCGACCGGCTCGACCCAGATCGTGCCATCTCCAACGGCGCCGCAATCTTGGAAACGGCGCGGCAACGGGCGTGAAACGAACGGGAAATACGCGAGCAAGGGAGACGTGAGCGTGCCTGTACCGGCTAGCGCCGAAACAGCTCGTGGGCGCGGTCGCGGAGATTAGTTGCTCGAATGACACCTTCGTAGCGATTGATGCGCAAGCGCGGGAAGGCGTTAAAGAAACGTAGGTCGCGACGACTGAGCGATACACTCGGCACCGGACGGCTCATGCGCTTACCGGCAAGGCGACGACTGAGCGACGGACGCGGCATGCTCGGCGCGGCATCGGCCACGCGGCGGGCAGCGAGCGCCAGGCCGCGAGCGCCGTCCGCGATAAACGTCGGCATCGAAGCCTTCTCGCGCAGAGCATCGAGCGTCGCGTCACCCAGCTCGGCCAGCCACGCGTTAACGGCACGGCTACGGATGTGCGTCTGTGTCACCGAGTCAATCGTCGATTCGGGAATGCGCTCGAGCATTGAGTCCGAGGCATCGGCAAGCGACTCGTTGATGCGGTCGGCAAGGTCTGCGCGCACGCGCTCCAACTGATCGGACAGACGCCGCCAGCTGGCCAACGAGCACACTGCGTCAACCATCATCGCGACCGCGACGATAAAGGCGGACAGCCGCACAATCAGCACCGGCAGATGGCCAAGCAGCCCCAGCAATGCCGGCTCCACTAAACGGCAAATGCACAACGCACCCAAGCCAAACGCGCATGCCCAGTACAGACAGATGCGTCCGTGCAGGTTAAACGGCAGGTGCGAATAGTCCCAAAAGCGAGCGCCCGTTGTTTTTTCCAGCAGCACGCCCACGCTGTACTCAATCACGCTGCATACAAGCGCCGCGGCGACAAACTGGCTCGAGGCATCCGGAATCCCGCGCAGCAAAAGCCAGCAGGCAATGCCGCCCACACCATAGATGGGGCAGCACGGTCCCAGCAAAAAGCCGCTGTTGGCAAAGCGCCCGTGGTTGAGCATGGCGCAGACTGTCGATTCCCATGCCCAACCGCAAAAACCGTAGAAGGCAAACGAGAGCACCAGCGCCGAGAGCGGACAGGCGGCAAGCGTCGCGCCGTCAAATGCCATGTCGATCGCGGTCCCCACCGTCTACCCTCTCCTCTTTTCGCTCGATTCGTCACTCACGCCATCGTCTGCCTCGTCCTTGCGCGGCAGACGGCCGGCGATCGTCTCGCGCAGAGCACACCATTTATCCGCCAGGCATACAATCCATGCCTCACGACACGTCGGCGGCACCGGCACCAGCGGAAACATATGGCGCACGATAATATTCCGCTCACGAGACGTCAGCTCAAAATCCTCTTCGGCTCGCGCCAGGGCAAAAAACGGGTGGCGAAAGCCATGCAGCCGATGGCTTGGGTCGGGATCGTGCCAGTCATAGAGAAAGTAATCGTGCAGCAGGGCCCCGCGCAGCAACGAGGCGCGGTCGACCGAGACACCGACACGGCCCAGGCGCTCGGCAAAGGACAGACTTGCCCGCGCCACCGAGGTCACATGTGCATAGACCGTCACATCACCATGCTGGATAAACCCGTGCGTCAGGTCCAAGCGGCCCGCCTGGGCGAGCTGACGGGCGGCATAGTCAACCTCGCGCGCGATTTTCTCGGCACGAACGGTATCGGACATGCTGCCTCCTTCCAGCGGCCCGCGGCGACAAGCCACGGCCTGCGCACAATCGATAAAAACATCATGGAACACATCAGTATGGCATCGGACAAAACGTTTTGCCCCACCAGTTGGCGAATTACCGCGCCGCCGTCACATATCAAACGCCAAAATGTGCGAGACTGTCTTGTGCAATTGTGCCGGCCGAGGGAGCGCCGGCGCTCGATTCGCATGGAGTAACCCACAACGATGCTGCTTACGCAAACGACAACGCCCGAGGACGTCAAGGCTCTTAATCGCGCCGAGCTCCCGCAGCTCTGCGGCGAGATCCGCCAGGCAATCCTCGAAAGCTCCGCCGCTGTCGGCGGGCACGTTGCCCCCAACCTGGGCGTCGTTGAGCTTACGGTTGCACTTCATCGCGTGTTTAACTCCCCCATCGACAAGATTGTCTTTGACGTTTCGCACCAGACCTACGCACACAAGGCGCTGACGGGGCGCGCGTATACCTATATCGATCCGGAACGTTTTGGCGAGGCTTCTGGCTTTGCCAATCCCGACGAGTCCGAGCACGACCTGTTCGCCATGGGCCACACCTCGACCTCGGTGAGCCTGGGCTGCGGTCTGGCGCACGCTCGTGACCTGGCGGGCGATGCGTACAACGTCATCACTGTTATTGGTGACGGCTCGCTTTCGGGCGGCCTGGCGTTTGAGGGCTTCAACAATGCCGCCGAGCACGACAGCAACCTGATCATCATCGTCAACGATAACGACCAGTCCATTGCCGAGAACCATGGCGGCCTGTATCGCAATCTGGCCGAGCTGCGCGCCAGCAACGGCACCTGCGAGCGCAACGTTTTTCGCGCGATGGGGCTCGACTACCGCTATCTGGACGCCGGTAACGATGTGTTGGCCCTCGTCGACGCGCTGCAGGAGCTGCGCAATATCGATCATCCCATCGTGCTGCACGTCTCCACCGCCAAGGGCAAGGGCTTTGAGCCAGCCCAGAGCGACCCCGAGCGCTGGCACCACGTGGGTCCGTTTGACATGGCAACTGGGCGCAAGCTCTGCCCGGGCCATCCGAGCGAGCCTGCGCCGCGCCGCACCTATGCCGACATTACGGGCGAGGCGCTCAGCGCCGCCATCGAGCGCGATCCGCAGGTTGTGGGCATCACGGCCGCCACACCCTACATCATGGGCTTTACACCCGAGCTTCGCGCCGCGGCAGGCAAGCAGTTTGTCGACGTGGGCATTGCCGAGGAGCATGCCGTGACCTTTGCCACCGCGCTTGCACGCTCGGGCGCCAAGCCAGTCTTTGGTGTGTACGGCACGTTTTTGCAGCGCGCCTACGACGAACTGTGGCACGACCTGTGCCTCAACGACGCCCCCGCAACCATCCTGGTGTTTGGCGCGTCGATCTTTGGCACCACGTCCGAGACGCACCTCTCGTTCTTTGATATTTCCATGCTGGGCGGACTTCCCAACATGCACTACTTGGCGCCGGCCTGCATGGAGGAATATCTGTCCATGCTGAGCTGGTCGCTCGACCACCGCGAGCATCCCGTGGCGATTCGTGTGCCGGGCATCGGCCTGGTAAGCCGCCCCGATCTGGCGCCTGCTGAGGACACCGATTACGGCATCGCGCGCTACGACATGGTGCGCCAGGGCCGCGATGTGGCCGTGCTTGCGCTTGGCGACTTCTTTGAACTGGGCGAGCGCGTGGCAAACCGCTTGGCTGCCGAGTACGGCATCGAGGCCACGCTCGTCAACCCGCGCTTTGCAACCGAGCTCGACCGCGAGTTCCTCGACAGCCTTGCCGCCGAGCATCGCGTTGTCGTCACCCTCGAGGACGGCATCTTGGACGGCGGCTGGGGCGAGCGCGTGGCATGTTATCTGGCATGCACGCCGTTGCGCACGCGCACCTTCGGCATCGCCAAGGGCTTCCCCGACCGCTACGACCCTAACGAGTTGCTCGCGCAGAACGGCATGACGGTCGAGAACATGGCCGCCGAAGCCGCAAGGCTACTCAACGAGTAAGAAAACCTCCGCAAGGGAAGCACCCCCTGCGGAGGTTTTTATTTTCGCGACGCGATTATCTCAATCTGTAACATCTAGGACCCGAATTCCCGTCTAACTGTTACAGATAGAGACCTTTTGTCCGTCCAGATGTTACAGATCGAGACATTCGAATCCCCCTGAAGAGAAAATCTCAATCTGTAACAGTTACTCGGCAAAACGGCTGCAGATGTTACAGATTGAGACAAAGCAGCAAGGCATGCCACCGCATCGGCCAGAACCACCACAAAGGTGCCTGTCCCTTTTTGGTAGGTAGAATTACCCATAAGGTACGTATGTTTCTGAGTTATTTCGTGTTGACCCATTTGAGCGCGATAGGGTATAACTCTACTCAACCGCTAGGGATTTTATTGAGAAAGGTGTTCTACCATGAGCAAGAACCTCTCCCAGCAGGTCGTTCTCGACCGCCGCGGCTTTGTCGCCGCTACCTTCGCAACCGTCGCCGGCCTTGGTCTTGCCGGCTGCTCTGACACCAGCGCCGAGGCCGACAAGGGTTCCGCCGCCGGCTCCTCCAAGGGCTCCGAGGATACCGAGGTTTCCGCTACGCTCGATGCCAAGGCATTCGACAAGCTCGTCGACAACGGCCCCAAAGCCGACGACGATGCCATCGCCGCCAGCACCTGGGCCACGGCCGTCAAGGACGCCGGCGTCTTTAAGATCGGTGGCGTTCAGACCTCCACGCTCTTCTCCCTCCTCAACGAGAAAGACGGTCAGACCCGCGGCTTCGATGCCGGTATCGCACAGCTCCTGTCCAACTACATTCTGGGCGAGAACAAGGTCGAGATCACCCAGGTGACCTCGGACACGCGCGAGTCTGTCCTGCAGAACGGCCAGGTCGACGCCGTCTTTGCCACCTACACCATCACTGACGAGCGCAAGAAGCTCGTCTCCTTCGCCGGCCCCTACTACTACACGCAGCAGGCCATCCTGGTGCTCGCCGATAACGACGACATCAAGAGCGTCGACGACCTGGCCGACAAGAACGTCGCCGTCCAGTCCGGCTCCAACGGCCCCGCCATCCTGGAGGAGTTCGTTCCCAAGGCCAGCCAGCAGGAGTTCAAGACCGACGAGGAGGCCCGCCAGGCACTCCAGCAGGGTCGCGTTGATGCCTACGTCATCGATAACAACATGCAGCAGAGCGCCCTGGTCCGCGAGCCCGGCAAGTACAAGATCGCCGGCAAGCCCTTCGGCAGCAAGGAGCCCTACGGCATCGGCCTGCCGCTCGATTCCGACGGCGTCGCCTTTGTCAACGACTTCCTTAAGAAGATCGAGGACGACGGCACCTGGACTGAGCTGTGGCAGATCTGCATCGGCGACCGTACGGGCGACACCAATGTTCCCGAGCTGCCCGAGATCGGCGCCTAGGCAGCGGGCCTGGTAACGGCCGCAACGAAACCATACGGAAACGCATGATGCGCTTTATTGCGGTAAACTGTTTCCTCACTGAGTTGTCGGGGCTTCCGTACACACGGGAGCCCCTTTCCTTATCGGCGGGAGGTCCGCATGAGTCTCTCCGAACTCTGGTCGCTCTATGGCCAGAACTATATCGACGCGCTGCTAGCAACCTGGGGCATGACGCTTGAGTCGTTTGCCATCGCCATGGTACTGGCCGTCGCCGTCACCGTGATGCGCGTGTCGCCGCTCAAGCCACTGCGCGTCTTTGGCGACCTGTATGTCCAGGTCTTCCGTAACATCCCCGGCATCGCGCTGCTCATCATCGTCGTCTATGCGCTGCCGCCGCTCAAGGTCGTTCTGCCCTACCGCACCTGCGTTATCGTCGCCACGGTCCTTTTGGGCTCGGCCTTTGGCTCCGAAAACTTTATGAGCGGCATCAACACCGTCGGCGTCGGCCAGGTGGAAGCCGCCCGCTCGCTGGGCATGAGCTTTAACCGCATCCTCGCCAAGATCGTGATTCCGCAGGCGCTGCGCTCGAGCGTGCTGCCCATGACCAACCTCTTTATCGCCGTCATGCTCACCACTGCGCTCGGCAGCCAGGTGCCGCTTAAGCCGCAAGAGCTTACCGGCGTGGTGAGCTACATCAACACGCGCTCGCTCGGCGGCGTCGCCGCGTTCTTTATCTCGGCACTCGGCTACCTGGGCACGGCCTTTGTGGTGAGCCACATTGGCAACTATATCGATAAGAAGGTGAGGATCCTCCGATGAGCAAGCACTCCACCTCCGCGCTCACCATGCGCGACGCGCTCTACGAGGCTCCCGGCCCCAAGATGCGCGCCAAGATTCGCATCGGCACCGCCATCTCACTTGTTGCCGTCGCCGCACTCGTCGTCCTGGTACTGCAGCGCTTTTATGTGACCGGCCAGCTTTCGGTCCACTATTGGTATTTCTTTACGCACCTCACCACCTGGAAGTTCTTGCTTGCCGGCTTTGAGGGCACCGTTAAAGTCGCACTCACCGCTGGCGCCATCGCGCTGGTGCTGGGCTTAGCCCTTATGCTCGGCCGCACCAGCGACATTAAGCCGCTGCAGCTGGTCTGCCGCGTGCTTACCGACTTCTTCCGCGGCGTGCCGAGCCTGCTGTTTATCTACTTCTTCTTTTTGGTGCTGCCCCAGTACAAGATCTCGCTGCCGTCGTTTTGGATGCTCACGCTGCCTGTCGCGCTCGCTGCGGCCGGCGTGCTGGCCGAGATTTTCCGCGCCGGCGTCAATGCCGTGCCGCGCGGTCAGGTCGAGGCAGCCCAGGCGCTCGGTCTCTCCAAGGCCAAAATCACCTTTAAAATCGTGTTGCCGCAGGCTATTCGGTTTATCATTCCGTCCTTGATTTCACAGCTTGTGGTCGTAGTCAAAGACACCACCGTCGCCTATGTGGTGAGCTACCCCGACCTCATGCAAAATGCCCGTGTGCTCATTACCAACTACGACGCCCTCGTGTCGGTCTACCTGGTAATCGCGGTTATCTACATCCTCATCAACGTCGCGATTAACAAGGCCGCTGTCTACGTTTCGCACAAGACCGGCGCGACCATCATCCGCTAACGCTTTACTATTTCTAGTCATAAGGAGCCGAGTACCATGGCACAGAGCACCTCTTCCACCGGCAATCAGCCGCTGATCGAGCTCAGGCACGTCGATAAGCACTATGGCGAGCTGCACGTTCTCAACGACATCAATCTGTCGGTCGACCGCGGCGAGGTCGTCGTTGTGATCGGGCCCTCGGGCTCGGGCAAGTCAACCATGTGCCGCACCATCAACCGCCTGGAAACCATCGACTCGGGCGAGATCCTCATCGAGGGCGAGCCCCTGCCGCAGGAAGGCAAGGACCTTGCCCGCATGCGTGCCGAGCTGGGCATGGTGTTCCAACAGTTCAACCTGTTTGCACATATGACCGTACTGCAGAACGTCATGCTGGGGCCCGTCGACGTGCTGGGCGTGTCCAAGGAAGAAGCTCGTGAGCGCGCCATGGACCTGCTGAGCCGCGTAGGCGTGGCCGAGCAGGCCGACAAGGTGCCCGCACAGCTTTCGGGCGGCCAGCAGCAGCGCGTGGCCATCGCCCGTTCACTCGCCATGCAGCCCAAGGCCATGCTTTTTGACGAGCCCACAAGCGCCCTCGATCCCGAAATGATCAACGAGGTGCTCGAGGTCATGGTCCGTCTGGCCCAGAAGGGCATGACGATGATCGTCATCACGCACGAGATGAACTTTGCCCGCCGCGTGGCCGATCGCGTCGTCTTTATGGCCGACGGCCAGATTGTGGAAACCGGCACACCCGACGAGTTCTTCGACCACCCCCAGACCAAGCGCGCCCAGGACTTCCTCAACTCCATCAAGGGCCACTAACCAGACCGCCCACCCGCCCGCCATGCCCATCCAAACTCGAAAGTTACACCTATGATCGGAACTCGCACTTCATCGTCCTACACCCCGCACGTCGACGTCGCCCCCGCCGACCGCCCACTCATCCTCGTCGCACCGCGCTGGGAAGAGGCAGAGCCATTTTTAACCGAGATGCTCTCCCCCAACGAGGAAATCGCAAGTGTCTTTGTCGATGCCATCCTTGCCGCTGGCGGCCTGCCGCTGCAGATGTCCATCACCGAGGACATTGAGGTCATCCGTCATTACGTTGATATCGCCGACGGCATCGCCATCCCCGGCGGCCCCGACGTCAATCCCAAACGTTGGGGCGATGATCGACCCTACGATCCCACCCTCTGCTGCGAGATTCGCGATAGCTTTGAGTTTAAGCTGGTCGGCGAGGTGCTTCGCGCCAAGAAGCCGCTCTTTACCACCTGCCGAGGCACGCAGCTGCTCAATGTCGCCACCGGCGGCACCCTGTGCATGGACGTGCCGAGCCTGGGTGCGCGCGAGGGCCGCACGCAGTGGCGCCATACCCACGTGCTCAACGATCCCGTGCACCCCGTCGAGGTCGTGCCGGGCTCGCTGCTGGAGCGCGCGGTTGGCGGGCACAGGCTGATCCAGACCAACTCGGCACATCACTGCTGCGTCGACCGTCTGGGTAAAAGCACGCGCTTGGTCGCCAAGGCAACCGACG
>CABUMU010000005.1 GCA_902492855.1 uncultured Collinsella sp.
CTCGTTCACGCGCTCGACGATGCGGCGCTGCTCGGCCAGAGGCGGGAGGGGGAGAAGCCAGCTCGACAACGTTTGCGCGGGAAGGTGCTTGATTGTGGTTCCGGTAAAGCAACTATCCCATACATGCGATTGCACTATAAAGCAAATATACAGCTCGCAGTAAGTATTGAGCAGCAGTCTTTTGCTGCAGCGAATCCTGTGAAGCGCCTTTTGATAATGCATCGTCTCGTTCGATGTCCAGATTGCGCATCTCCCCGGTACGCCGCCTTCGCAGACGATTAGGTCACCATGAGAGAGCGCATACTTAGCACGATCCGTTTCGCCCATGGGCATGGTCTTCACATTGGCGAGGTCGAATCTGCCCCATTGAACATTGGCATTTCCAAGGTACGGCGCGAGATCACCTTGGTTTTTCTGTTTGTCAAGCATCTTGCCCAGCTGGATAGAGGCGACATCCGATAGCCTCGTCCAGCACCACCCCTCAGGCAGCTCATCAAACGGCACTTCGTTCGCGATGCACTTATCGCTAGTCACGCGACCCTTGGCATCCACCTTCTTCTCATAGGGGGAGCCATCGGAACCGATATAGATAATGCTCTCCCCGCCTTTGGGGAACTTGGCCTTACCCTCAGCGATAAGCTTATGCTTCTCTTCACGGATGCGCTCGAGAAGGACGCTGGCAGACTCGTCGTTCAGATCCTGCGGCACAAGCTTGCCCTCGACCGCCATTTGCAGAATTGAGTTCTTCAGGTCTTTTGCCTTCATCTACGCCTCAATCCCAAGAATCTCGCAGATTCGAGCTAACTTCTGGTCAATCTCGGCGTCGAGCTTAGTGCGCTCTTCTTTGTAGCTCCTAATCAGCTCGTCGGGCGGCAAAATCTCTTCTTCCTCGTGTGGATAGCCACACAAATCAAGATTGAAGCCGCCGTCTCGCAACTCGTCGACTGTATAGAACTTTGCCTTGGGATTACCATCTTCCTCGATATCTCGACGGTTCTCCCACCATTCCTTTACAGGTGCAAAATGTTCGAGCCTAATGGGCTTAGTCTTAGAAAAGTGCTTATATCCCTCGGGCATATCCATGCGATAGAACCAGACGCCCTCAGAAGCCCCGGAATTATCTAAAAACAGAACGTTGGTAGTGATGCTCGTGTAGGGAGCGAAAACGCTCTGCGGAAGGCGCAGAACAGTATGTAAGTTCATCTCCTCGAGCATACGACGCTTAATCTCAGTTTTTGCATTGTCCTGGCCAAAGAGGAACCCGTCCGGAATGATAACGGCAGCGCGTCCGCCCCGTTTAAGGCGGTAAAGAATGAGACCAAGGAATAGATCTGCGGTCTCGGAGCTACGGAGCGCAACAGGGAAGTTGTTTTGCACCGAAGCGCTTTCAGATCCTCCATAGGGGGGATTCATAAGCACGACATCAAACTGGCCGTCTGGCCTGTGCCTCCACTCGCGGACATCCTTTTCAAGCGAGTTATCGTGAAAGACCTCAGGGTTATCGATATCGTGCAACAGCATGTTGGTCACACACAGCAGGTAAGGGAGCTGCTTCTTCTCGATACCGTAGACCGATCTTGCATAGAGCTCGCGATCGGCTGGAGTCTGCACCTGGGAGTCGAGAATCTTGAGGGCACTCGTCAAAAAGCCACCCGTGCCACACGCGAAGTCCGCCACAGTCTCACCGAGCCTGGGCACAAGCGCCTGGGCCATAAAGTCAGTCACCGCTCGGGGCGTGTAAAACTCGCCGGCGTTACCTGCGGACTGCAAGTCTTTCAGGATGGTCTCGTAAATTTCACCGAATGCGTGACGCTCTTTATACTCGGTAAAGTCAACCGACTCGTCAATCTCGTTGATGACTCGACGAAGCAGAATGCCATCCTTCATGTAGTTGTTGGCGTCAGTAAAAGCAGCCTTGACGACAACGTGTCGCAAAGGCGCATCGGGCGCAAGCTCAAGACTCTCAAGAGTCTTGAATAGATCGTTGTTTACAAAATCGAGGAGCTCATCGCCGGTAAGCGCCTTGCCGTCCTTCGCATCATGTGCCCAGCTGTGCCAGCGTAGACGCTCGGGGATGATGGATTGATAGGAGTCATCGTGAAACTCCCACTCCTGCTCCTTAGCATCGTAGATCTTGAGGAAGAAAAGCCAGGTCATCTGCTCGATGCGCTGTGCATCGCCATTGATGCCGGCGTCTTTACGCATGATGTTCTGCAGGGTCTTTACAAGAGATCCCAGTGCCATTTGCTATCGTTACCTTTCTCTATGCGATGTAGAGCTCGTCCTCGAGCATCTGTGCTGCCTGAATGTACTGTTGTTTGCCGCCGAATGCGGCAACGATCTTCATCGGGCTGCCAAACCGACGGAACTCCTCGAGATCGAGAACATGGGTATCGTCCAAGTCTACGAGGTTCGACGTCGCATATTTGTCGAGAAGTGCCTCAAGGACCTCGCGCGCGACGCCGGCATACTCATAAAGCACGCCCTTCTTCTTGACGCTATTGGCTCTCTCGCTGCGCGTCAGGGGCCTCTGGTCGTAAGCAATATGGCAAATGAGGTCAAAGTCGCTCATTTGCTCTTGTCCAGTCTCAAGCCGCAGCTCATCCAGAAATACGCCATGAGCGCGCAGCTCATCGATAATCGCCTGCTTCTTATGTTCAGAGTTCCACGCCGCTAGGAAGTGGTCAAGAGTGTCGTATTCGCCAAGGATGTTTTTTCTCGTATAGTCCTTAAGGCTCTCAGTTACAAGAAGGCCATCGGAGGAGTAATACTGCACCATCTCCGACACTACATAGACATCGGCCCCATGAACGTGATATTTCACATGGGAGGACGGATCGTCCGGCGGTAATACGGGTGGGTCTACGATCGGAGGCGAAGGCGGGACGGGGCCGCCGCCATTGCCACCGGAATCCGGGTTCGCAATGGGGTCATCCGGATTGGGCTCAAACACAACAACAGGCTCGCCATCGAACTCGGGATCAGCGAACAAGCGAGACGCATCGCGAAAATCGAGGATAGTGAAGTAGAGCTTGCCATAGTCCTCGCAAATACGGGTACCGCGACCAATAATCTGTTTGAACTCCGTCATTCCGTGCTCACCGAACTTGTTGTCGAGCACGACTACCTTACACGTCTTGCAATTAACGCCAGTGGTGAGAAGCTTCGAAGTCGTAACGATGGTCGGGTATTTCTCGTCGGGGTCGATGAAGTTATCTAGCTGAGCCTTACCTTCCCTGTCGTCACCCGTAATCTTCATGATGTAGGTGGGGTGATCTCTTACGATATCGGCGTTCTCGTTTACAAGGGCGCGTCGCATGTTTTCGGCATGCTCGATGTCAACGCAAAAGACAATAGTCTTGGAGTATCGGTCTGTCTCCTTGAGAAATTGAGTTATTCGCTTGGCAACTTCCTCGTAGCGCTCCTTGATGACAATCTCGCTGTCGAAGTCTTGCTTCTCGAAAACACGTTTGGGCAGAGCTTCGCCGCGATCATCTACGGCGCCTTCCTCAGTACGATATCCGTAAACGTCAACGTTCAACTTAGGGCGAATAACCTTATACGGAGCAAGAAAGCCATCCTCGACTCCCTGTTTAAGGGAGTAGGTGTAAACAGGCTCGCCGAAGTAGGTAATGTTTGAAACCTCTTCAGTCTCCTTTGGCGTGGCCGTCATTCCGATTTGAATTGCGCAATTGAAATACTCGAGCACCTTACGCCATGCGGAGTCCGCCGCGGCGCTTCCGCGATGGCACTCATCGACGATAATCAAATCGAAGAATTCCGAGTCGAACTCGCGGAATATTTCCTCACCGTTTTCACCAACAAGCTGTTGGTAGAGCGAGAAATAGACCTCGTAAGCAGAATCGAGCTTTCGACCTACGACCTTGGTTGTAACCCTCTTGAGAGGCTTGAAATCGCCGTCTATGGTCTGATCGACGAGAATATTGCGGTCCGCCAGATAGAGAACCTTACGAACCTCGGTAGTCTGTCGCAAGCGATGAACGATTTGAAAAGCCGTAAAAGTCTTTCCCGTTCCCGTTGCCATAACGAGCAAGATGCGATTCTTACCTCGCGCAATAGCTTCAAGCGTACGATTGATGGCGATGCACTGATAGTAGCGAGGATGATTGCCGCCGTGCTCCTGGTAATACGGAGCGGTTACAATCTCCTGGCTATACGGATGCTCAAGCCCCTTAGCTTTTGAGTATCGTGTCCAGAGTTCCACCGGAGTGGGGAACTCGTCCATGGCGAGAGTGCGCTCTTTCCCGGTAAGAAAATCGTGCTCGACAAAACCCTTTCCGTTTGAGCTGTACGCAAACGGGATATCGAGCAGCTGGGCATATCCCATCCCCTGTTGGAGACCGGCATCAGCAGTGTGCTCCGTATCCTTAGCCTCGACGATTGCGATAGGGATGCCCGGAGCATACATCAGAAGGTAGTCAGCCTTCTTCTTGTCTTTACGGGTGCCCATACTTCCGCGCACAACGATCTCGCCACTGGTAAAGAAATACTCAGTGAAGACTTGGGTATTGCGATCCCACGACTTCATAATCGCAGGATCAATGAGTTTAAGCCGTGTGTCAGACTCGTTCATGCGTCTCGGAACCCCTCATTGCGCAAAGCGACAGCTATTGATGTTGAGTTGATTAATTTTATCATCACTATGCAATCTAGCAGCCGCCTTATACGAAATGAGACGAAGTAAAGTCAGCCCCGTGAGAAAGCTCCAAAGAAAGCAAAATGAGCCCCGTTGACTTGAGTCAGAGGTCATTCCCGGAGCCCCGCCTACCTCCCCTCCGCCTTCAGCTTCAGCAGCAGATCGCTCAGCTCGGAGCACCTGCTGGAGAGGCGCGTCTGGGCTCGCTCGCCCATCCCCCACCGCTGGCGGATCTCCTGGGCGCGTGGGCTCACGTGGTAGCTCCCGTCCATCACCTGCTTGAGCAACTTGGCGGTCACGCGCGCATCGGCCAGGGCACTGTGGGCGTGACCCGTCGACTCGTCGAACTCGATGCCAAACCACGTCGCTGCGTCACTCAAAGAGACACACCCGTGGCTGCCTACGTCCATAATCGAGGTGTAAAACGCCTGCAGGTCGGCCCAGTCCGTAGGAAATGCGGCAAGGTCGATGTGCTTTGCCTGACACTCGGTCAAAAGCTGTCGACGGTCCGCCCCGCTCCAACAGACCACCTGGGCGGAGTAGCGACCAATCCGATCGCTGAGCCTTTTGATCACCATGCAGAGCGGGTCGGCCATCGCGGTGTCCACGGCCGATATCCCTGTAAGCTCGCGGACGGGAAACGCAACGCCTTCGGCATATTCCGTCTGCACAAACTGCGAGAACTCGCCCATAACGTTGCCGTGGTAATCGAGCTTGACGGCGCCGACCTCGATAATCTCATTGCGCAGCCCATGGCGCTGGCGCTGCTTTGGCACCGGCGCAAACTCAAAGTCCAGCACAATCTGGCGCGCAAAGTTCGTCGTATCGATAGCCGAGATACACGGCGTCTTTTCAGCTGACACGGTTAGGGCCTTTCTCCGTTGCCTGCCGCTTGCCACATAGGCGGCTACATTGCCGTAAGGATAGGCGGCCGCGCGGACATGAAAGCTGGGCGCAATACCATGCGCCAGGCACACGCCATGCAGACGGCCCCAAGAGAGTTGCCCGCTCTATTCAAATGCATGAAAAAGATTTAGGCCCGGTGACTTGAATCAGCGGTCATCCCGGGCCCATCAGAGCTCGTAGAGCTCTTGGTTGCTTTGGTCTCGCTCTTCACGGCGCTTATCGAACTTTCCGAGGCACTCAAGCAGCATTCGAAGCATAACAAGTCGCTGCCATTAAGGCATTGACCTCTTGACCAAGCAACGGCGCTGCCCAGCTCTTCACCACTTGGGCTGCTGTCAACTTTATTCTATCCGCGAGCATCTGGTTTACCAAATGGATTTTCGGTAAAGGAAGCACGGCACGCCCGCAAAACCACTACGCCCCAAGTGCCGCCATGGGGATCACCGCCACGCCGTCGTCGCGCGCGTAGGCAATGCCCCCTTTCCAACCACGACCGCCAAAACGCCGGCGCGGTATTCTGGGCGGCAGGATTGGAGAGCACTTTCCTCTCCAGCGCCTTGAGATTTCTCGCTCCATCGTCTGCTTTCGCATCACTCAGCTTGACCTCGATGGCTCCCATCCGCACAGGTCCTCGGTCAGCTTGAGCCTGTTGAAGAGATCCAGGTGCGCAGCGATGGTCCTCTCGTCGGGGCCCGTCTCACCGTACGAGGCGTCCTTTATGAGCGTCTTGTACGTGACAGCCTGGCTCTCGTTCATGGCAAGAGCTCGCAAAAGGCCGTGTGCAAGCTCGGGCGATCATGCGATATACGAAATTACGCCATTCTCAATGCTGTTTTTACGCCGTTCTCAATGTAGTTTTTACGCCATTTTCATTGTAGGTTTTACGCTTGGCATCCTTAGCGCGACCCATTCCGAGCAATCACATCAGAGCGCGCTTGGTTATCTCCGCTCGCACATCTCGGCAAACGAAATCAGCTTGGTATCTCCCCTGCTCGCCGCAGCTTCCTGACATCCTTGCGTAAAGCCACGCTTCGAGAAGATCACGTAGCTTTTATGCTGACGCCTAAAGAGCTCGCTTCGGTACACGAGCTTTTCCAGAACATCCTCGCCTGCCGGTTCGTTACGCCATTTGCACTCCGCAAAGAGCGCCGCGCCCTCTCCGTCGTCGACAATCAAATCGATCTCTTCCTGCGTACGCGTCCGATTGTCCGTTCCCCACCAACGGCCAACTGTTGCCGGCACCACACCAAGTTCGCCCGCGCGTGCGAGTTCGTACACGTATTGTCTGCATATGAGCTCAAAGACCGTACCCATGTAATCCGATACGTGCGGCTCAATGCGCTTATACGCCATCTCGGCCATATCGTTTTGAATCAGCCCGATGTTCTGCGGAACAAACTTGTACCAGAACCTAAACATCTGGTCGCTCAGCAGATACACGGCTCGCTTATTGCTCGTCTCGTTTAGGGGCAGCTCGCGCTCGACAATCCCAAGCGACGCCAGCTTATCCACATAGCTCTTTACGTTGCTCGCAGGGATTCCCATAGAGCTCGCAATCTCTGAGATCTTCGAGCGCCCCTGGGCAATTGCTTGCACGATCGCATCATATTGCTCGGGATTGCGGCACTCTTGCAATAGCAGGTTACTCGGCTCCTCAAAGAGATAGCCCGTAGGAGTAAGAAAAAGACGTTTGATGTTGTCCTCGAGCGATACGGTAGGATCGACTTTCTCGATATATGCAGGAATGCCGCCCGTCATGCCATAGCAAACCGCAGCGTCTTCGCGACCCATGCTCTGCCACAAACCGAGGGTCGTCGTAAAATCCAGCGGCATGATCTTAAACTGGGCCGTACGCCTACCGTATAGCGGACTCTCGTAGCCCAGCACCTGCTCTTCCATGAACGAAAGCGACGACCCGCACAGGATAAGCATGAGCTTGGTCTCTTTGTACAAGTGATCGATCTTGTCTTGCAGCAACGAGCTGATCTCGGGATTCGATTGGGCGAGATAGGGATACTCGTCAATCACGACAATCAAACGTTCCGTGCGAGCCATGGTGGCCAACGCATCGAACGCCTCGTCAAAACTACGAAACGACACACCTGCAGCACCAACCGAACCCGCAAGTATCGCCTGGCTAAAGCCGTGCAGGTTTGCCACTGCATTGGTACGACGAGCTTGAAAGTAAATAGCCTTCTTGCCTTGGATAAACTCTGTGATAAGACGCGTTTTACCCACGCGACGGCGGCCGTAAATCACAGGCATTTCAAAGGAGCGCGTGCCATACAGTCGATTGAGCTCGGACATTTCCACTGTTCTTCCGATAAACATAGGGCCATCCTTCCTTTGCGTTATAGCTAGCTATATTATACCTTCCTATAATATAGCTAGCTATAACGCAATTCGACAAGCGGCGCACGCAAAAGGGGCGGTACACCCCCGCACGTGGACCGTTCCGGAAAATGTATCCCGTTCTGGAGCCAAAAACTGGGCCGTAGTTTCCGCCAAGCATGCCATCCGGAAAGCGTGTCCCGTTCTGAGCCTGAATTCTGGGATGCGGTTTCCGCTGAAACTTCTACCGGAAAGCGAATCCCATTCTGAGCGTCGAATCCGGGACGCAGTTTCCGGTTGAGGGCTGTTCCGGAAAGCTTGTCCCGTTCCGAGCGGCAATTCCGGGTCACGGTTTCCTCAGGTACAAGGCGACAGTCCGCCGCCCTTATCACATGCCTTCAAATATGCGATCCAGAAACACAAAACAGCAGATAGAATGCTCTTTTTCAAAAAGTACACGTCCCGAAACTTACCAAGACTTCATATCTAGCTACCGTTCACGGTCGCCGATTACCACCCACCGATTCAAACAAGAAATATGTCGCCAAAAGCAGGTCATCTACCTGCATGGTTAGATTTTGGTCAGCTGAGCGGCAAGTTCCAGCTGATACGTTTTTGCTACCCAAAAGGAGGCGGTAGCTCATGACCCATTGCAATGACCAGCTCATCGACCAACTGCTCACTCAAGCCGAGCAAGAGGGGCGCTGTCTGATTCCCCCGAGCGCGGCGATCCGAAAAGCGCTCCTTCGGCGCACCGGCGGCACGGTTGTCTCGCCCATTCCGGGGTTGTTTGCGCGAAAAACGCGCTGGGATGAACTCAACCGAGCGCAACGCCATTGCGAGATTATCCGCGCCCTTGCGATCATCCATCCCGATTGGACGTTCTGCTCGTTTTCGGCAGCTTGCCTGCTGGGGCTCGAGGTCTCGTGGCGACACCTGAACGTCGTGCATGTTTGCAGCTCGACAAAGCCGTCGGCTCGTCCGGGCGCACATATTCAGCGACACCAGATTGAGCCGGCCGGAGCAATACGCAGGGCCGGCATATCGGTAACGCCGCCCATCCAAACGGCCACAGATTGCCTGCTGCAAACTGGTTTTGCCGACGGCATGCCCATTGCCGATTCGGCGATCTCAAAGCTCGGCGTTGCGCCGGAACAGCTGATGGAGGCCGTCGAGCAACGAGTGACCGCCCGCAATGATCGCGCGATTCGCACCGCCCTCACGACACTTCGATATGCCGACGCCCGCGCCGAGAGCGGCGGGGAATCGGTCGCCCGAGCCGTCATGATCGAGACGGGCTTTGCGCCCGACTGGCTTCAATACGAGCTGACGGACCCCTTCGATTCGGCCAAGCCCATACGAACGGACTTTGCTTGGGAGCGCCAGGCGCGGGAACTCACGCTGGGCGAGCTCGACGGGCTCATCAAATATACCGACCAGACCATGCTGGCCGGACGCACCACCGCCGAGGCGCTCGTTGCCGAACGACAGCGCGAGGCGCACCTATCGCTCTACGGCCACCCTCTGCTGCGCTTTACCATGAACGAGGTCCGCTCGGCAGGAATGCTCGCCAAAAAGCTGCAGACGGCAGGCATCCGGCAGACCGCTCTACCGACATGGCTCAACGAGGTGGACCTGTAGGAGCTGCTAGGCCACGCATCGCCGAATGGCATCCCCCCTATCTGGGCCGCGTTTTCCCAACGGCCACGCCAACGGAAAGCACGTCCCAGCCTGGACGCTCAAAACGGGACGCACTTTCCGGATGGCGGGCCTAGCGGAAAGCGTGTCCCGGAATCAGGTCTCGGAACAGGCCGTGCTTTCCGGTTGAGTCCTTCAGCGGAAACCGCATCCCGGAATAAACGCTCAAACTGGGATGCACTTTCCAAACGGCCGGCCAGCGGAAAACACATCCCATTCTGAGGCACGATTCCGGGACGCAGTTTCCGTATGCGGAGGCGCTCCAAACAAAAGGCCCCGGCTCGCGATGGAGTCGGGGCCAAAGGCACAGCATATGCAGTTGGTGTTGAGCGCGAACAGCCCGTCAGCAATGGTCGTCCGCGCTCTACCCTACCCGCGGTTGCGAACGCGGCTGTAGGGCGTATCCACCATGGGAAGATCCGGACGCAGCTTGCCGTCAAACGCGCGGTAGGCGTTCTGCACGGCGGGCGCCGTGGGGATCGTTGCGATCTCGCCGATGCCCTTGCCGCCGTATGCCACGGGCAACAGCTCGTCCTTCTCCACGTAGATAGCGTGGATATCCGGAATCTCGGGCGCACGGAACAGCCCGAGCGTACCGTACCTTGCCTGGGGCACGCAGTCCTTGAGCGGCCAGTCCTCGGTAAGCGCATAGCCCATACCCATGAGCACGCCGCCTTCAATCTGACCCTGGATGGAGATGGGGTTGACCACCTTGCCGGAATCGTGCGCGGCATAGACCTCGCTCACGCGGCCGTCATCATCCAGAATGACCACATGCGTGGCAAAGCCGTAGCAGATGTGGCTCTTGGGGTTGGGCACGTCGGCGCCCAGCTTGTCGGTCGGCTCCAGGTACACGTAGCCAAACTCGCATCCCTCGAGCGCCTTGATGGCGGCCGCGGGATCCTGAGGATGCATACCCTGGCCGGCGACGAGCTCCTGCGTGCGCAGCTGATAGGCG
The DNA here is from genome assembly GCA_902492855.1 of uncultured Collinsella sp. Taxonomy (GTDB): domain Bacteria; phylum Actinomycetota; class Coriobacteriia; order Coriobacteriales; family Coriobacteriaceae; genus Collinsella. The sequence continues at coordinate 10,551 of CABUMU010000005.1, forward strand.
CGGCCGTCGTCATACTCGATCTTGACGCCGTCGCCATGCGCACTCACGGGAGCGGCGGGCGCAGACTTGCCGGCCTCGATATCAAGCATGGCATCGCGCAGCAGGAAGGCGGCACCGCGCACGGCCTCGCCGGTCACGACCGTCTGACGCGAGCCAGACGTGGTGCCGGAGTCGGGAGCGTTCTCGGTGGAGCACTCGCCGTTGGCGATGCAGCGAAGCGGCAGGCCGCATGCCTCGGCAACGTCTTGCAAAAATACGGTGTTGCAGCCCTGGCCGATGTCGGACGTAGCGGCGTAGACCACGGCGCGGCCATCCTCGACGCGAATCTTGCAGCGACCGGCATCGGGCAGGCCAACGCCCACGCCAGCGTTCTTCATAGCGCAGGCAATGCCGGCGTGGCCGGGATGCGCATAGTAGGCATCCTTGACCTCGAGCAGTGTCTCCTTAAGCGCCGTGGAGCAGTCGGCAATCTGGCCGTTGGGCAAAACCTCGCCCGGCTCGATGGCGTTTCTGTAACGAATCTCCCACGGATCCAGGCCGACCTTCTCTGCCAGCAAGTCGATCAGGCTCTCGAGCGCAAACTCGGACTGGCAAACGCCAAAGCCGCGGTACGCGCCGGCGGGCGGGTTGTTGGTGTAGTAGCCAAAGCCGCGAATGTCGGTGTTCTGGTACTTGTAGGGGCCGACGGCATGCGTGCAAGCGCGCTCGAGCACCGGGCCGCACAGCGACGCGTAGGCGCCGGTATCAAAGTTGATCTCGCAGTCCAGGCCGGTAAAGTTGCCCTCGGCGTCGCAACCCAGCGTAAAGGTGCCGTCCATGGCATGACGCTTGGGATGGAAGGCAAGCGACTCGGCACGCGTGAGCTTGCACTTCACGGGACGCTGGAACTTGTATGCGGCGAGCGCAGCCAGGTGTTGGATGGACACGTCCTCCTTGCCGCCAAAGCCGCCGCCCACGAGCATGGTCTCGACGACCACGCGCTCGGGTTCGTTATCCCAGCCAAACATGTGGGCGCACTCTTTGCGCGTGTCGTAGGCACCCTGGTCGGTCGACTGCACCTTGACGCCGTTTTTGTACGGGAAGGCGACGGCGCACTCGGGCTCCAAGAAGGCATGCTCGGTAAAGGGCGTGGTAAAGCGCTGCGTCACGGTAAACGCGCTCTCCGCCAGCGCCTTGGCGGCGTCGCCGCGCGTCACATGGCGGCTCTGGCACACGTTGTCCTTGAGCTCCACTGTGTTGCCAAAGGCAAAGAAGCTGTCGTGCAGGCGCGGGGCGTCGGCAGCTCTGGCCTCGACAATGTTGCGCACGGGCTCCAGCGGCTCGTAATCGATCTTTACGAGCTTCTTGGCCTTCTCGAGCGTCGCCTCGTCCTCGGCAACCACCAACACGATGGCGTCACCCACGCAGCGGGTGATATCGCCCTGGGCGATCATGACGTCCCAGTCCTGGATAAGGTGGCCGACCTGGTTGACCGGCACGTCCTCGGCGCGCAGAATGCCCACCACACCGGGCAGGGCCTCGGCCTTGGAGGTGTCAATGGAGAGCACGCGGGCGCGCGGATACTTGGAGCGAACGGCGCTGGCATAGGTCAGGCCCGGCTGATCGAGCTCGTCGATGTCGTCGGGGTACTTGCCCTCGCCGAGCACCTTCTTGCGCACGTCGATGCGGAAGGCGCGCTTGCCCACGCCGTAGTCGTCGCCGCGCTCCAGGTCCTCGTCGATCTGCTTTTCGCCGCGGAGCACCGCGGCCGCCAGCGAAATGCCCTCGATGATCTTCTTGTAGCCGGTGCAGCGGCAGACGTTGCCGCGGATGGCGTACTTGATCTGCTCCTCGGTGGGCTCGGGGTCCTCGGCGATAAGCGCTGCACCCGCCATGACCATACCAGGGATGCAAAAGCCGCACTGCACGGCGCCCACGGCGCCAAAGGCGTACACAAACGCCTCGCGCACGTCCTCGGGCAGGCCCTCGACGGTCACGATGTCGCGGCCGGCGGCAAGAGCGGTGGTCAGTACGCACGCCTTGACGGCCGCACCGTCCACGTGAATGGTGCAGGTACCGCAGGCGCCCTCGGAGCAGCCGTCCTTGGCGGAATGGATATGCAGGTCGTCGCGCAGGTAGCGCAGCAGCGGTTTGTTTTGGGTCGTCGTGCGCTCGACGCCGTTAACGGTAAAAGTGAATTCCTGTGCCATGGTGATTCCCTTCTACACGCCGGCGGCGATGCCGGTGCGGTCGTGGATGGCGCCATGAGGGCAGACGACGGCGCACATGCCGCACGACAGGCAGTCCACGCCGTCGATATGGGCGCAGTTGTCCTCGATGCGGATAGCGCCGGCAGGGCACTTTTTGGCGCACATACCGCAACCGATGCAGCTCGTGTCGCAGATCTTGCGGGCGATGGCGCCCTTATCGGTGTTGTTGCAGCGCACCAGAATGTTCTGGTAGCCGGGAACGAAGGCAATCACGCGCTGCGGACACGCCATGCCGCACAGGCCACAGCCCGTGCACTTGGAGCGATCCACGCGGGCGATGCCATCGACCAGCGCAATGGCGCCGTGGGGGCAGGCCGCGACGCAAGCGCCACAGCCAATGCAGCCTTCGCTGCAGCGGGCGTCGCCGCCTGCGGAGGCGCAACCGCTTCCGCAGGCAACGTAGGCCACGTTATGTTGAATGGATTTGGCCATAAGAGACTCGCCTATTTCTTAAGAAGGTACGAATAGTTGTCGCGCACAGCCCTGATGGTCAGGCGGACGGCCTCGGGAAGACCGGTGTTGACGGCATCGACCGAGACGGTGCGGACCGTGCCGGCGACGCGGACCTTAAAGTGGTCCTCGTCCACCGCCAGGAAGCCCTCGTTCTCGGAGTTCTCCATGTCCTGCTCGCTCCAGAACAGGGTGAGCTTGTCCTTGTAGGGACGACCCTCCTGGTAGGGACAGAACACGGCGCAGTTGCCGCACTCGTTGCACATGCCGTCGACATGGACGACCTGATGCTTGGCCAGGCCCGGCACCTTAATGGCAACGTTGGCGCGGTTGGGGCACACGTCGCAGCAGACCTCGCACACCGAGCCGCAGCCCAGGCAGCGAGTCTTGGTGCAGTTGCGCTTGTCGCGGCACAGCGACCCCTTGCGCTCGTAGCAAGTGTCCTCGCGGCCGGCCTGAGCATTCTGGTCGGCGTACTTGTTAAAGTCCACACCGGCGATGGCACGGGCGACCTCGGCGGCGTCGGCAATAGCCTCGACCACGGTAGCAGGACCGCGACGGCAGTCGCCCGCAGCCCAAACGCCCTCGACGCCGGTGGAGGTGGCGGCAAGACGGCCGCGACGGTCGTGCTCGACGCCCGCGGCATCGTACAGGCTGGCATCGATGCCCTCGCCCACGGCGCAGATCACCGTGGTGGCGGGAAGCTCGACGGTCTCGCCCGTGGCGACGGGGCTGCGACGGCCGCTTACATCCGGCTCGCCAAGCTCCATAACGTCGCAGGTCAGCACGGCGCCGTTAAGTGCCTTGGGGGCCAGCAGCTCGCAGAACTCAACACCGTCGGCAAGAGCAAGATCAAGCTCTTCCTCGTCAGCGGGCATCTGCTTCTTGGTGCGGCGATACACCAGGCGCACGTTCTTCACGCCAGTCAGACGCTTGGCCACGCGAGCCGCGTCCATGGCGGTGTTGCCGGCGCCAATGACCACGACGTCCTCGCCCAGCTCGAGCTTCTCGCCCTTCTTGGCGGCCTCGAGGAACTCCAGCACGTCGAGCTCGGCGCCCTCGCCCAAGCCTGCAGAGCCGGGCATCCAGGCACCGGTGGCCACGACCACGTCGGTAAAGCCCTGGGCCTTGAGTTCGTCGATGGAATCCACGCGAGCGTTGAGCTGCACCTTGGCGCCAAAGGCCAGGCAGAGCTCGGCATCGTGGGAGATATCGTCGCTCGCGATACGGAACTCGGGAATCACGTGACGGACCACGCCGCCGAGCGAGTCGCGGGCTTCAAAGATGGTGACGGGCACGCCGGCGCGCGTCAGGAAGAATGCCGTCGCCAGGCCGGCCGGGCCGCCGCCGATAACGGCAACGTTGCGCTCGCCGTCGTTGGCGATAGCCTGGGCACGCAGCTTGGGCAGCACGGCGGTCATGGCCTCACGGGCGGCCTTGAGCTTGCTGGCGCGGATCTGAGCACCCTCGGGCTCGTAGAACGCACGCTCGCAGGCACGGCCGCAGGGATGCGGGCAGATGGTGCCAGTGATGAACGGCAGAGCGTTGCGCTCGATGATGATGTTGAGTGCGTCCTCGTAGCGGCCCTCGTCAACAGCCGCCAGATAGGCGGGAATGTCCTGCTGGATGGGGCAGCTCGTGCGGCACGGCGTGGTAAAGCAGTCGGAAAGCGGGCTCTTGCCGGCGACCTTGCGGTCGGGCAGCGGGCGCAGCGGCTTCTTGTAGAGCGGGTTGGTGAGCGAGTCGGTCTGGATCGCAGTCACAGCCTCGAGAGAGACACCCACGAACGGCTTGCCATCCAGGTCGGTAAACTCGCCGGCCATCTGGCTAAAGCGCTCGTAGCCACCGGGCTTGAGCACGTCGGTCGCCAGGGTGACGGGCCAAATGCCGGCATCGTACAGGGCGCGGATGTTGTAGACCGTAGCACCGCCGGAGTAGCTGATGCGCAGCTTGCCATCGAACTGCTCGGTAATGCGACGGGCAGCCTCGATGGTCAGCGAGAACAGCGAACGGCCGGACATGTACATCTCGGTGGAAGGCAGCTCGTTCCTCGTCACGTCGACGGGGAACGTGTTGGTCAGCTTGACGCCAAACTCCAGGCCGTGCTCGGCGCACAGGGCAATCAGGCGCTCGAACATGGGCACGGCGTCGGCCCACTGCAGGTCCTCGCGGAAGTGCGTGTCATCAAAGACGATGTAGTCAAAGCCCAGCTCGTTCAGACGCTGGCGGGCAAACTCATAGCCCAGCAGCGTGGGGTTGCACTTGATGTAGGTGTTGAGACCCTTCTCGGTAATCAGGTAGGTCGCGATGCGCTCGATCTCCGCCGGCGGGCAGCCATGCAGCGTGGACTCGGTAATGGAGTTGGAGACGCGCGCCGGGATGGACTCGACAAACGCAGCATCGACATGCTCAAACTTGTCCAGGTTGGCGAGCGCCCACGTGCGGCACTCGTTCCAAACCTCGGAGCCGCTGGCGTCCTTCATGCCCTCGATGTAGGCATCGACCTTGGGGCTCTTGATGCCCTCCAGGTCATAACCCACGGACATGTTGAAGACAAAGCCGTCCGGGCTGCCCAGGCCGTACTCGCGAGCGATCAGGTGGCAGGCAAACCATGCCTTCACGTACTCGGCAAAGGCCTGCGGAACCTCGAGCTCGGTCGACCACTCGCAGTTGTAGCACTCGTCCTGCGCCACGATGCAGGGCTTGTTCACACACTTGGAGAGCTCCTCGCCGTCCATAACCTGAACGGTCTTAAGCTCAAAGAAGCGGGAACCGGCCACATAAGAGGCCACGATGTTCTGGGCAAGCTGCGTGTTGGGACCGGCGGCCGGGCCAAACGGAGTCTCGATGCGCTCGTCAAAAATGGGAAGCGCGCCCTCCTGGTTGGTCGTGACCATCTTGCGCACGCCAAAGACGGCGCCCTGAGTCTTGTGCTCCTCGATGATCCAGTTCATCAGCTGCGAAAACGGGATCGGCCTCATGATGTCGCTCATAGTGAGCTCCTCTCTGTAACGCCCGGCGAGACCGCGCGGCGGGCGCAAATACGGTGTAGCGCTAGCACAGCGCCGGCGACCCCGCGGAGGCCGCCTATGCGCGCGCCGGATGTGGCGAAACATCCGACGCGCGCGAATCTACTTGTGAATTAGTAGGTGCGATCGTTGAGCGTGCTCCAGAGCTTCTTGGACTCGGCCATGGTCCACGCGTTGATCTTGTCCTCATCAATGCCAACGAACTCGCGATCCTTGTACAGGACGCGGCCGTTGATGATGGTGGTGCGGCAGTTTTTGCCCATCATGCCAAAGAGCATGTGGCCGTCGATGTTCTCCTCGCTCAGCGGCGTAAAGGGCTTGTAGTCCATGACGATGACGTCGGCGGCAGCGCCGGCCTCGAGCACACCGAGCTTGCGATCGAAGTACTTGCTGGCCATCTTGGCGTTGTTCTCGAACAGCATCGTCATTGCCTCGCACCAGCCCACGTTGGGCATAGCGGCGTTGTGACGTTGAATGATCAGGAAGACCTTGAGGCTCTCGAGCATATCGTGGGTGTAGGCATCGGTGCCCATGCACACGGGGATGCCGCGGCGGAAGAACTCGAGCACGGGGGCGCAGCCCACGGCGTTGCCCATATTGGATTCGGGGTTGTTGACGAGCCAGGTGCCGGACTCCTTGACGATATCCATCTCGGCAGGCGTCACGTGGATGCAGTGGCCCAGCATGGTGTCGGGGCCGAGCAGGTTGTGCTGCAGCAGGCGCTCGACGGGGCTGATGCCGCCGCGGTTGAGGCGGGAATCCCACACGTCGTTCATGCCCTCGCACACATGGATGTGGAAGCCGGTCAGGCCGTTGTTGGCCTCGGCCATCTTATCCATGGTCTCGTCCGAAAGCGTAAAGGTGGCATGTCCGCCAAACATGGCGGCGATCATATGGTTGTCGTTATCGCGACGCTCCTTGGCGGCCCACTGGGCAAATTCGGCGTTCTCGGCAATGGCCTGGTCGCATTTTTCCTGGCCGCGGCGATCGGAGACCTCGTAGCACAGGCACGAACGCATGCCCAGCTCCTGAGCTGCGTCCTTAATGGTAAAGAGGCTACCCGGGATCTCGCAGAAACTCGCATGGTGATCGAAGATCGTGGTGACGCCATCGCGGATGGAGTCCAAAATCGTGGCATAGGCGCTGGCCTTGGTGCCGTCGAGCGTCAGGTTGTCGTCGATCTTCCACCACTGCTGCTCGAGATTCTCCAGGAAGTTGGTGGGGTTGCAGCCCTTAATGGCAAGGCCGCGGGCCAGACCCGAGTAGATGTGGGTGTGGCAGTTGATGAGTCCGGGCATGATGAGGTTACCCCGGGCGTCGACGTACTCGGCATCCGGGTACTTGGCGTTGAGCTCGCACTCGGGACCTACTTCGACGATCGTATCTCCGTCAATGGCAACCGCACCGTTTGGAATGAACGGGGTCTGAGCGTTGCGGGTAAAGACGGAACCGTTAGCGACCAGAAGCATGGATGCTCCCTTCAACATCAGGGGCGGGGTTTGACACCTCTGACATGGCGGAGTGCGAAGCGCCGGCCTACACCGGAAACGGGCCCTCTCCCGTCAACGCTTCACCAAAGGGACAAACCCTTTGAAGTGCGGCTTGACGCCGCATGACGTCGGCGGACGAGGCGATGCGTCCGCCGACGAATAGCACCGAATTGGTTACTTCTTGCTCTCGGGCAAGACCAGATCCACGGCGGCGTCCTTGGCAGCATCGATGTGCTGAGCCACGACCGGCGTCTGCGGAAGGATCAGGTTAAGGACAATGGCCATGATGGCGGTGGGGGTTACAGCATTGGAGCCGATGACGGTGGGCACCCAGGTGGGCATACCCTCACCGGCAAGGCAACCGCTGGCCATCCAGATACCCAGGCCAAAGACGACGGAGGTACCGACGATGGTGGTAGTGCGCTGCGTGAGGCCCTCGCGGGTGAACATGCGCACGCCGTTCATGGTGATGGTGCCAAAGACGCCGACGGTCGCGCCGCCGATGACGGGCTGCGGGATAGCGGAAAGGACGGCAGAGAGCTGCGGGAACAGGCCGGCGATGGCAAAGACGGCCGCGATGATCACAAAGACCCACTTGTTGACGACCTTGTTGGAGCAGATGATGCCCACGTTCTGGCCAAGGGCGCTGGTGGGAAGACCGCCCAGCAGGCCGCCGACCATAGAGGTGAGGCCCTGGGACACGATAGCGCCGGAGAGCTCGCGCTCGGTGGGCATACGGTCGATGGAGCCCAGGCAGGCGGCGGAGACGTCACCGATAACCTGGATGGCAACCATGGGGAACACGACGGCGAGGGTAATGCAGACCTCGGGATCAAACTCGAGCGCGTAGGGCATGAGCTTGGGAAGGGCGAAGACCTGGGCGGTGGCGACGCTGGAGAAGTCGATCATGCCAAAGGGGATGGAGACGATCATACCAACGATCATGCCAAAGAACACGGATCCCAGCTTGAGCGTGCCCTTGCCAAAGTTGGCGAGCGCAAAGACCACGGCGAAGGTGATAAGAGCGACGCACCAGGCCTGCGGGGTGCCCCACAGCGGCGTACCCATACCGCCGGCCATATACTTGACAGCCGTGGGATAGAGAGAGACGCCAATGGAGAAGATGACCGTACCGGTCACGACGGGCGGGAACAGCCACTTGATCTTGCTGTAAGCCAGACCAAAGAGGACCGCGACGGCGCCGCCGACGATCTCGCCGCCCAGCAGTGCACCAAAGCTAAAGCCCGAGGCACCCATGGCCTGCAGGGCCGGCAGGAACGCGAACGAAACGCCCATGACGATGGGCAGGCCGCCGCCGATGCGACGGAAGGGGGCGAAAGCCTGAAGGGCCGTGTCGATCGCCGAAAGAATGAGCGCGACCTGGATGATGTCGGTGCTCTGCTGGCTATTAAAGCCGTAGACGCCGGCCATGATGACCGCCGGGGTAATGATGCCGGCAAACGATGCCAGTACGTGCTGAAGGGCACACGGGATCATTTCCTTAACGGGAGGCATGCCTTCGCGAGTGAACAGGGCTTCAGTGCCGTTCGTAACCGTCTCCTGGGTCATTTGACCACCAATCCTCGAAGTAGTTGTTTTCGCATCTAACGCTCTATTGTGACGCAGTGCGGGGTTGAGGTTGTGCCTTCATTGCATATCGTATTAAAGATGATTCTCATTCTCAATAATAATTTTTTGTTATCAGACCATTCTTCAGCTGAAATAACGCATTTCCGCAGGTCAGGAAAGTGTCTGGTCAAAATAACATCTAACTTTTCTTTTGGTCAACCGTTTACCGCTAAATTCCTACCGTTCGTCTGCATTACGCAATGTACCTGCGGATATACGAGATGGTGGGCAGCATGTTACCATGAGAAAAAATTGTTATGAACATTTCCGTTTTCACCCAAAGGAGTTGCCCGTGAACGAGACCGTACGCCGCTTTTTGCCGATGGTCGATTTTCTGGAGCAGATACTCGGCAAAAACAGCGAAATCGTGCTGCACGATTTCTCGGATCCCGACCACGCCATCGTCGATATTCGCAACGGCATCGTGAGCGGCCGCAAGGTCGGCGGTCCCGCCACCGATCTGGCACTCAAGATCATGCACGACGCCAAGTATCGCGACCTGCCGTTTATTACGGGCTACGAGGGGCGCGGTGCCGGCGGCAAGACGTTGGAGTCGGCGACGTACTTTATCCGCGAGAATGACGAGATCGTCGGTATGCTCTGCGTCAACACCGACCTCTCGACCGTACGCTCCATCAACGCCATGGCGCAGCAGCTCATGGCGTGCTTCGACGCGGCGCCGACGCGCACGGAGCCCGCCCCTATCGAGGTCGAAAGCCTTTCGGAGTCCACACAGGAGCTCATTGACCGCAGCATTGCCGAGTTGCTGAGCGCGCGCGGGCTGGATGTAGCGTCGCTTGGTCAGAGCGACCGCGTGGACGTCATTCGCCACCTCAACGGCAACGGGGTGTTCATGCTCAAGGGCGCCGTGGCCTGCGCCGCCACCGCGCTGGGCATCTCGGAGCCCAGCGTCTACCGCTACCTGCAAAAAGTTCGCAAGGAGGGCTAACGAGCAAAATGGAGCGCGGCTCCACAAGCGATCCGTCACTTAACAAAAGACCCTGCAGCTCGCACGCGCTGCAGGGTCTTTTTGCATGTCATGTTTAGTTGTTGCCAACGCCTTAGAGAGCGGCGACGACCTCGATCTCGACCAGACCGCCAGCCGGAAGGGCGGCAACCTGGAAAGCGCTGCGCGCGGGGAACGGGGCCTCGAACTTGGAGGCGTAGATCTCGTTCACGGCAGCGAAGTCGGCAATGTCGGCCAGGTAGACCGTGGTCTTGACGACATCGGCAAACGTAGCGCCGGCGGCAGTCAGCAGGGCCTCGACGTTAGCAAGGGACTGCTTGGCCTGGGCCTCGACGCCCTCGGGCATCTTGCCAGTTGTGGGGTCGATGCCCAGCTGGCCGGACAGGAACACCATGTTGCCGGTCTGGATACCGGGGGAATACGGTCCGATGGCTGCGGGTGCGTTATCGGAAGACACGACGGTCTTGCTCATGTTTATCTCCTTACGGTTAACTAGAAAGCGTGAGCGCGGCGTTCGCACCGGGAGGCACAGTTCGGTCTGAACACCGCGCTTGATTGGGATAGTACTCAAGGTTTCCGCGCGATGCAAGATTATTATCAGTTTACGAGAATATTTTATCGCCCAACGGTTTCCCCGAACCGCTGAACGGTTCTCCACGGGGTCAGCCAGCCCAAGCTGCTGAAGACTTTATCCCGCTTGGAGCACGGGCATCGCCTGCCGCAACGGCACCACTATACTTTTGAATATCTGAGCATTTTGAAAGGCAGGATATGACCGCAACCGCCAGTCGAACCACCAACCGCAGACCCGAGCTTTTGGCGCCCGCCGGAGGGCCCGAGCCCTTTGCCGCCGCACTCGCCGCGGGGGCAGACGCCATCTATTGCGGCATGGGCAGCTTCAACGCCCGCCGCAAGGCCACCAACTTTACCGACGAGGCCTTTGAGCAAGCCTGCCGCGCCGCACATCTAGCCGGGTCGCGCGTCTACGTCACGGTCAACATCGTCATCAAGCAGTCCGAGATGGGCGATGCGCTGCAACTCATCCATCGCTGCTCCACGCTGGGCGCCGACGCCTTCATCATCCAGGACTGGGGCCTGTTCTTTGAGGTCAAGCGCACGATGCCCGGCATCGAGACGCACATCTCGACCCAGGCGAACATCCATGATGACCGCGGAACGCTTTGGTGCCGCGAGCAGGGTGCCGACCGCGTGACTCTCTCGCGCGAGCTCTCCATCGACGAGATCGCCGCCATTCACAACGCCGCGCCCGATGTGGACCTCGAGGTCTTTAGCCACGGCGCCATCTGCTTTTGCTACTCGGGTCTGTGCCTGCTGTCGAGCTTTGCCATGGCGGGCCGCTCGGCCAACCGCGGCATGTGCGCTCAGCCCTGTCGCCTGCCTTACGAGCTGATCGACGAGAACGGCCGCTCGCTCTCCCCTGCCGGTCGCGAGCGCGCGCTATGCCCGCGCGACACTAACACGTCGCAGCTTGTTCGCCGTCTGTATGACGCCGGCGCCGCATCGCTCAAGCTCGAGGGCCGCATGAAGGCTCCCGATTACGTGTACTCCATCGTCGATGTGTACCGTCACCAGATTGATGACATGCTGGCCGGGGTCGCCGTAGATAAGCACGAGGACGCCGCTCGCCAGCGCCAGCTCAAGCGCTGCTTTAATCGCGACTTTACGCACGCCTACCAGGATGGCACCTCGGGCGACGAGATGATGAGCTACGAGCGCTCCAACAACCGCGGCCAGATTGTGGGCACGGTGCTGGGCAGCCGTCTGGCCAACCGCGATGTACGCGGACTAAAGCCCGACGATCGCCGTCGCCGCGCCGCCATCGCCCGCATTGAGCTGCTTGAGCCCGTGGGCAAGGGCGACCTGCTGGAGCTTCGCCACGATAACGAGTTTGACCAGTTCCTGACCACCATTGCCGCCGATGATGCCGCTGCCGGCGATGTTATCGAGTGTCGCGTGCCCCGTAGCATGCCCGAGGGCTGCCGCGTGCGCGTGATTCGAAGCCAGCGCGCCATTGACGCCGCCGGCGCCGCACTCAAGCGCGATGTGCTGCGCCGCCGCGCCGTAGACGTGTCCGTTGTGGCGCGTCTGGGCGAGCCGTTTGCCGTTACGCTCACCTGTTGCGACGATCCTTCGCTTACGGCCACGGCCACGGGCTTTACCGTCGAGGCCGCCAAGACCCGCGCGGTCGAGGCGTCCGATCTGGTTGAGCACGTCGGGCGCATGGGCTCCTCTCCCTTTGAGGCCGCGAGCTTTGACGTTTCGCTCGACGCCGGCTGCGGTATGGGCTTTTCCGCCGTGCACAAGGTGCGCGCCGCCGCTTGTAAGGCGCTGGAAGAGGCCATTCTGGCACCGTACGAGGAGCGCGCGAAAACGCTCGAGCTGCCGGCGATTGTAACCAGTAATTCCCGCCCCGCGCCCGAGCACTACCGCGATGAGCCGCAGATCTGCACCACCGTCACCTCGCTCGAGGCCGCCGAGGCCGCCCGCGCGGAGGGTGCAACGCGCATCTACATGACCACCGATGCGCTCGAGGCAGCCGGTGTCTCCCCCGCCGATGCACTTGAGCAGGGCATTGTACCCGTACTCGACGAGGTCTGCCGCACCGTCGACCACGAGCGCGTTGACCCGTGGGTTGTTGCCGGTGCCACGGTCGATATTGGCAACATCTCTGAGCTCGCGCTGGCCGCCCAGGTTGGCGCCACGGCGGAGGTCCGCTCTTGCCTGCCGGTGCACAACACGCCCTGCATGGAGGCGCTTGCCGAGCGCGGAGCCGGTGCGTTTTGGCTCTCGCCCGAGATCACACTCGACGAGATTGTCTCGCTCGGCGCCGCCGCGCCCGCGGCTCTGGGCATCACCGTCTTTGGCCGCCCGCGCGTCATGACAAGCGAGCATTGCATTCTGCAGGTTGCCAACGGCTGTATCCACGATTGTGCCAGCTGCCGCCTGCGTGCCCGCAAGCTCTCGCTCAAGAATATCGACGGAAAGGTCATGCCCGTCCGAACTGACATCCACGGCCGCTCTCGCCTGTACGATGCCTACCCCATCGACCTCACGCCGCAGGTACCGCAGCTGCTCGACGCCGGCGTCCGTCGTCTTATGGTGGACGGAACGCTGCTCGAGGCCGATGAGATTGGCCGTGCCGTCGCTCGCGTCCGTCGCGCCGTCGAGGCGGCTCAAGCCGGCCGCAAGCCCGCCGCCCGCCTGCGCGGGGCGACCTCGGGCTGCATGTTTGTGGGAATCAGCTAACCGAAAGGCTTACACGTGAACGAAGAACCTCAAGTCCTCTACTGCGATGCCTGGCTCATGGCCATCGACAAGCCCGCCGGCATGATCGTCCACGGCGACGGCACCGGTGAACGCACGCTCACCGACTACGCCAGCGACCTGCTGCTGGCGATGGGCGACGGCTTTGCCGCGACCGACATGCAGCCGCTCAATCGCCTGGACCGTGACACCACCGGCGTGGTGCTGTTCTCGCTCGACAAGCAGACGCAGCCCGCCTTTGACCAGATGGTCATCGACCACGCGTTCGAAAAGCACTATCTGGCGCTCGCCGAGGGCAAAATCGACTGGAACGAGAAGCTCATCGACAAGCCTATCGCTCGCGATCGCCACGATAGCCGCAAGATGCGTGTCGGCGCCAGCGGAAAGCCCTCTCAGACGCGCGTCAAGGTACTCAAGCGCCTTAAGAGCCGCCGAGGCCTGCCCGCGCGTTCGTATATCGATGTTGAGCTGCTCACCGGCCGCAAGCATCAGATTCGCGTGCACCTGGCCAGCGAGCGTCACCCCCTGGTTGGCGACGACCTGTACGGAACGCCGCGCCCCTGCGGCCTGATGCTCCACGCCCACAGCGTGTCCTTCACGCATCCCGTAACCGGCGAGCACATCCACATCGAAGCCCCCTGCCCCTGGGAGCCCTAAAACCCGCCAATAAGGGACAGGCACCTTTGTGGCGGGTTTGCCGCAATGGCTCAGCCGTGGCGCCAAAACGTCTCGATCTGTAACAGTTAAAACCCATTTTCCGGTCTGTCTGTTACAGATCGAGACATTCGAATCTCCCTCAAGGAAAAATCTCAATCTATAACAATAACTCGGCAAAATCGGTCCCAGATGTTACAGATCGAGACAAAGGGACGGCGCGGTTCGGAAGAATCTCAATCTGTAACATCTAACCCACTTTTAACGGTCTAGTTGTTACAGACTTAGACAAAACGGCAGACAACAATAGCGGCATCGCCCGTAATGGACGTTGCCGTTTTTCTATTGAGAAAACTACTCGGTTTTCGTTACTAACCGCCACAGTGGGGACAGGCACCTTTGTGGTGGTTTTGGCCTTACTTCGCCCCGTTGCTAAACCGTGATGACGTTTTCCATCGTCTGGTACTTGGCGGGCACCTCGCCCGCGGTGATAACCGTTGCGTCACGGAAGTCCGCGAATTTTACGGGTGCCACCATGCCAAATTTGCTGGCGTCTGAGATTACGAAGCGTTTGGCGGTATGGCGCATCGAGATACGCTTTACTTGCGCTTCCTCGATATCGGGCGCCGTGAAGCCCTGCTCGGCGGCAATGCCGTTAGAACCCCAAAAGCCACAATTGAAGTTGTAACGGTCTAGGGTTGCCAGGGCATCGGGGCCAACGAGCGCCTCGGTCTCGGGCTTGAGCTCGCCACCTAACACCACGGTGCGCATGCCGCGCAAAGCAAGGTGCTGAGCATGGAGCACGGAATCGGTCACATAGGTGACACTCTCAAGGCGCGGAAGATGCTCGATGAGCTTGAGCGTCGTCGAGCCCGAGTCGATGTATACAAAGCTCTCGGGCTCCACAAGCGCCGCCGCACGGGCGCAGATACGCTCCTTGTCGTCGTTATGGAGGTCACTGCGCTCATTGAGCGTTAGGTCGCGCGTCACGTGCGCGCGCTCAAGACTCGTCGCTCCACCGTGGACCTTGGCGATGCGGTGCGCTCGGTCGAGCGTCTGCAGGTCGCGCCGAATGGTGGACGCCGTCACGCCCAGGGTATCGGCAAGCTCTGGCACAGTAACCGAGCCAGCCCGCTGCACCATCGACACAATCGTATTGAGCCTATCTTCCGCAAGCATCGCTTACTCCTCCTCGGGGTAGACGACTCCCCAATCGGCGCGGAGCTTGGTCATGAGCTCCATCACATCAGAAGCATAATCCAGAAGCTCACGCTTGGAATCGTCGCCGGCGACGGCCTGCTCGAGGTCAGCCATCTCGTAGCACAGGGCATAAGCCTCGGTGCCCGCGGCGACCTCCTCGCGATGACCGTCCGCGGTCCACACGATCGTCGCGTGATCGGCGCGCGGATACTCGTTGACCTCGATGTAGCACTTATCGAAGCTGATAACCGAGCGCTTGGGCTGCTTGGAGTGGAGCGTAAGGCTCACAACACCCAGCTGCTGGTCTGCATTACGGCAGACGATGCCGCCCGCAACGTCAACGCCGGTCTCACAGGTGTTGCCCAGCGAGACGACCTCAGCGGGCTGGCTTGCCATAAAGAGACGCATGACGGACAGGGCATACACGCCAATGTCGAGCATGGCGCCGCCGGCGAGACTACGGTTGTAGAACCGGTTGGTCAGGTCCCCGTACTCCTTATAGCTGCCAAAGTTGAGCTGGGCGAGGTTCATGCGACCAAAGTCGCCCGCATCCATGCGGCGGCGCAGCTCCTGATACAGCGGCATGTGAAGCACCGTGGTGGCGTCCATAAGGACGACGTTGTGCTCGTCGGCGATGGCACGCGCCTCGTCGAGCTCAGCGGAATTGAGGGTAATGGCCTTCTCGCAGAGCACGTGCTTACCAGCTGCCAGAGCGGCTCGCAGGTAGGTGATATGCGTGTTGTGCGGCGTGGTGATATAGACGGCGTCGATGTCCGGATCGGCGTAGAGGTCCTCGACCGTCTCGTACACCTTCTCGACGCCATACTGCTCGGCAAAAGCCTGGGCTTTGGAAAGCGTACGGTTGGCGACACCCGCGAGCTTGCGGCCGGCCAGCGCGAGGGACTGGGCCATTTGGTTGGCGATAACACCGCACCCGATCACTGCCCAGCGAAGCTCGGGGGCCGTAAAGATGTCGTTTGGGAACGGCTGATTCTGGACCGAGGCAAACGCCGCCTTTGCGGCTGCCTCGGCGTCGAGCGGAGCCTGTTTGGAATCTGCCATGATGTGCCTCCTGAGTCATCGGAAGTTCTTCATTTCTAACAACCCTATAGTCGCACAATTGCGCGCGTATCTGCTCGTGTTTGCGTATTTATTTGCTTATCGGTCATTATTTAGCCATAGTTGGCAGATGTTTGCGCGGCTATGCGCATTATCGCGCAAGGCTATGCGCGTAAATGCGCATGCGACGATCCTTGTGAAACATAAAGGGACGGAACACCAAAGCCCTAAAAGACAGACCCAGCTGTATTACTTCACCCCTCTGGGGGCATCAGACATCAAAGGATCGTCCCAAACTGCCGGCACATAGAGACTGTCCCCCCCCCCCAACGACTGGTCATTTAAGTCTGTCCCCAATGAATGGTCGTCCCCAGCTGCCGACAGAAAATGAACGCTCCCAGGTGCCGGCATTTCAACGGCCACTCATTTAAGTCTGTCCCCAATGAGTATGTCCCCAATGAGTAGGGATAGAAAAAGGCCCGGGTGCCGTGCGGCATCCGGGCCTTTGCTAGCAACTTGATGTTGCGGGCAGCTTAGAACTTGTGGCCGCACTTCTTGCAGACGCGCAGCTTGTTCTTGCCGTCCTTCTCGTGACCGACGCGGGTAACCTTACCGCACTCGGGGCAGACGAGATTGACGTTGGAGGCGTCGATGGGAGCCTCCTGCGAAACGATGCCGCCCTGCTGGTTGGCAGCGTTGGGCTTGACGGCCTTCTTGACGACCGAAACGCCCTCGACAACGACCTTGTTCTCGGCGGGGAGAGCACGCAGGACAACGCCCTGCTTGCCGCGATCCTTACCAGAGAGAACCTGGACCTTATCGCCCTTCTTGATATACATATATCTCCCCTAACTACAGGGTCTCGGGAGCGAGCGAGACGATCTTCATGTACTTCTTGTCACGAAGCTCGCGAGCGACAGGCCCGAAGATACGGGTGCCGACGGGCGAACCATCGTTGTTGATGACAACGCAGGCGTTCTCATCAAAGCGAATGTAGGAGCCATCCTTGCGGCGGATCTCCTTAACGGTGCGAACGACGACGCAACGGACAACGTCCTTCTTCTTGACGTTGGCGCCAGGGGTAGCCTCCTGGACAGCACCGATGAACACATCGCCGATGCCTGCATAACGACGCTTGGAACCGCCAAGCACCTTGATGCAGCGAATCTTGCGAGCGCCGGAGTTGTCGGCGACGTTCAGCATGGTTTGCATCTGAATCATGGTAGATGTTCCTCCGAACTAAGAACCGAAGAGAGGTGCGCAGCCTTTATACGGCCCGTGGTATGCAAGCCAGGCATACGCACATCTTCGGAAACGTACAAGTCGTAAGAGCGACTGCTTATTTAGCGCGCTCGACGACCTCGATGAGGCGCCAACGCTTCATCTTGGACATAGGACGGGTCTCCATAACGCGGACGGTATCGCCCACGCCAGCCGTGCACTCCTCGTCGTGAGCGTGCAGCTTCTTGGAGCTGGTCATCATCTTGCCGTACTTGGGGTGACGCTTGCGCTCGGTGATGGTGACAACAATGGTCTTGGCACCGGAGACGGAGGTAACGACACCCGTACGGACCTTACGCGAGTTACGCGAATCAGTCATGTTCTCTCCTTAGGTCCTACTCGGCGACAGCGGACTTCTCCGCTGCGATCTCGCGGGCGCGCTGCTCCGTGAGGACGCGAGCGATGTCCTTCTTCACGGTGTTGACGCGAGCGGTGTTGTCCAGCTGGCTGGTGGCCATCTGGAAACGAAGGTTAAAGAGCTCGGCGCGCATTTCCTTCAGCTTCTCAACGAGCTGAGCGTCCGAGAGCTCACGAATCTCTGCGGGCTTCATTAGTTCTCCTCCTTGGCGGCGGCGGCGTCCTCAGCAGCCCACTTGGCCTCGAGAGCGGCCTCCTCAGCCATCTCCTTCTCGATGCGCTGCTCAGCGTTCTTGGCAGCAACAATCTTGGTCTTGATGGGGAGCTTGTGCTGCGCAAGACGCAGAGCCTCGCGAGCGACCTCCTCGGGAACACCCTTGACCTCGAACATGATGCGGCCGGGCTTGACGACGGCCACCCACTCCTCGGGGTTACCCTTACCAGAACCCATGCGAGTCTCGGCAGGCTTCTTGGTGATGGGCTTATCGGGGAAGATCGTGATGTAGACACGACCGCCACGCTTCATGTAGCGGGTCATGGCAATACGAGCGGCCTCGATCTGACGGTTGGTGATCCAATGGGCCTCGAGAGCCTGGATACCAAACTCGCCGAAATGCAGCTCGGTATTACCCTTGGCCTGGCCCTTCATGGAGCCACGCTGCACCTTGCGGTGAAGAATACGCTTAGGGGCAAGCACTACTGACCCCTCCTCTCGGAGTTACGACGACGAGGACGGGAAGAGCCCTCGAGTGCAGGGTTGGGAACAGGCTGGCCCGGGAGCTTCTCGCCCAGGTAAATCCAGACCTTCACGCCGCAAGCGCCCATGGTGGTGCTGGCGACAGCCGTGCCGTAGTCGATCTTGGCACGGAGGGTGTGCAGAGGCACGCGACCCTCGCGGTACCACTCACGACGGCCCATCTCGGCGCCGCCGAGACGACCGGAGCACTGGATACGGATGCCCTTAGCGCCGGCCTTGCGGGCGGACTGGACAGCCTTGCGCATAGCGCGACGGAAGGCAACGCGGCCCTCGAGCTGCTCAGCGATAGACTGAGCAACGAGGTTGGCGTCGAGCTCGGGGCGCTTGATCTCGACAACGTCGACGGAGAGCTGGCCCTTGGAGACGCCAGCGACCTTCTCGAGCTCGGTACGGAGGGTATCGATCTCGGCACCCTTCTTACCGATGACAACGCCGGGGCGAGCAGTGAGGATGATGACCTTCACCTTGTCGCCAGCGCGCTCGATCTCGACGCGGGAGACAGCTGCGCGGGAAAGACGCTTCTCGAGGTACTTACGAATCTC
>CABUMU010000006.1 GCA_902492855.1 uncultured Collinsella sp.
GCGAAGTGTAGCAGACGTCAAAGTCGAAACCGGCTTCTTTGAGGGCTCGACCGCCTGCGGCGGCTTCTTCGCGGCCCGTGTCGGTGAGCTCAACATCGGTCCAGCCGGTGAACAGGTTGAGTTTGTTCCACTCGGATTCTCCGTGACGGATAAGGACAAGTTGCATCGTCTGTTGGTCTGTCTGGCATGCCATGGGGGCCTCCTTGATCTGGCACGGCGCGCGTGCCGTTTGCTTGACGCCGCAAAGGATACCCGTTTTAGGCCAGAAAGTTAACCGTGACTAACAAAATTGTTGTATTTGAATGGGACGGTGAAAGGGGATTGCCGAAATGTCTTGATCTGTAACAACTGGGGATGGAAATTGGGTCTTACTGTTACAGATCGAGACAGGAAGAAATGGTCCTATGGAAAATCTCGATCTGTAACAGTTGGCTGCAAAAACCGGCCCTTCGTGTTACAGATTGAGACAAACCAAAACCGTCCTGCAGAAAATCTCAATCTGTAACATCTAGGCGCCACAATTGGGTCTTACTGTTACAGATTGAGATGTTTGAAGAGGTGAGTTTGCAGGTCGAACTTGGGGCCTATGTTGTCGCCCTTGAGGTCGGCGGTGTCCACTCGTAGGGCGTGCGTTACGCGATTGTTTCGAAACGGGTGGGAAACACAACAGGCCGGCGATGCTCCTAGTATGCCTATTCAACTGACTGTCTAAATTTCTAGGGGAGGATCGCGATGCAGGCAGATTCCGCTCAGCAGCAGGGCCTTTATCGCCCCGAATTCGACCACGATGCATGTGGCATCGGCGCGCTTGCCGATATCAACGGCGAGCGCCATCACCAGATCCTGGACGACGCACTGTCCATTCTGGTTAACTTGGAGCACCGCGGTGGTACGGGACTCGAGAAGAACACCGGCGACGGCGCTGGCATCCTGTTCCAGGTTCCGCATCACTTTTTCCGTAAAGAGGCTCAAAAGTGCGGTCAGATTCTGCCGGCAGAGGGCGACTATGGCGTGGCCATGCTGTTCTTCCCGCAGGACGACAAGGGTGTAGAGGATGCCCGCCGCGTGTTTGAGGAGGGCTGCGCCGAAGCCGGCGTGCCGCTGCTCTTCTGGCGCGAGGTGCCGGTCGACCCGCACGACCTGGGCGAGACGGCCCGCGCCTGCATGCCTACTATCCTGCAGGCTTTCCTGGGCCGTCCGGACGACACGCCCTCCGGCGATGCCTTTGAGCGTCGCCTGTACGTGTGCCGCCGCACCATCGAAAAGAAGGCCGACGCTGAGTTCGCCCTGCGCGACAAGATCTTCTATGTGTGCTCCATGAGCTCGCGCACCATCGTGTACAAGGGCATGCTTGTTGCCACGCAGATGCGCCGCTTCTTCATCGACCTCAACGACGCCGCCGTCAAAACGGCCGTGGCACTCGTCCACTCGCGCTACTCCACCAACACTACGCCCAGCTGGGAGCGCGCGCACCCCAACCGCTTTATCATCCACAACGGCGAGATCAATACCCTCAAGGGCAACGTCAACTGGATTCGCGCCCGCGAACCCAACCTGTACAGCCCCGTGCTGCAGCACGATCTTGAGCGCGTGATGCCCATCATCAACCGCGAGGGCTCCGACTCCGCGATTCTGGACAATGTGCTTGAGTTTTTGGTCATGAACGGTCGTCCGCTCACGCGTGCCGCATCCATGCTGCTGCCCGAGCCGTGGGACCACAACGACAGCCTGAGTGAGGAGCGCCGCGCCTATGACGCTTACCAGTCCATGCTCATGGAGCCGTGGGACGGTCCTGCCGCTATCGCCTTTACCGACGGCCGTACCCTGGGTGCCGCTCTCGACCGTAACGGCCTGCGCCCGGCTCGCTACTACGTGACGCGCGACGGCCGCTTTATGCTGGCAAGCGAGGTGGGCACCATCGAGGTGAGCCCCGAGAACATCCTGACGAGCGGCTGCCTGGGACCGGGCCAGATGCTCGAGGTCGATTTTGCCCGCGGCCGCGTGATCTACAACGACGAGCTGCGCGCCCGCTATGCCAAGGAAAAGCCCTACCGTGATTGGATTGCCGAGGAGACGCTGACCGTTGACGCGCTTGATGAGCCCGTTGCGACAACGCCCGCCGAGGACGCCGAGGTGCCCGCCGTCGTGCGTATGGCCAAGCTCGGCTACCACTGGGATGACGTCGACGAGGTCGTGCGTCCCATGGCCCAGCAGGGCAAGGCCCCGCTCGCCTCGATGGGCATCGATGCGCCGCTGGCCTGCCTGTCCAAGAAGACGCGCTCGTTCTTCGATTACTTCTATCAGCTGTTCGCCCAGGTCACGAACCCGCCGATCGACGCCCTGCGCGAGCATATGGTCACCTCGACCACGCTCTACCTGGGCAACCACGGCAACCTGCTCGAGGACTCCCGTACGGCCTGTCAGCTGGTGCGCCTAGAGCGTCCGCTGCTGAGCGAGGAAGAGTTTGACCGCATCTGCGCCATCGACCGCGTGGGCTTTAAGACCTGCCGGTTCCGTGCCGTGTACCGCCGCGACGCGGGTGAGGGCGCGCTGCAGGCTGCGCTCAAGCAGCTTGCCGAAGACGTCGAGGCTGCGGTCCGCGACGGCGTGAACATCGTGGTGTTGAGCGATCGTGCCGCTGCGGGCGAGGTGCCCGTGCCGTCGCTGCTCGCCGTGGGCTGCGTGCACAACCACCTGATCCGCGCCGGCGTGCGTACCTTTGCCGACATCGTGGTGGAGTGCGGCGACGCCGTGTCCCCGCACGACTTTGCGGCACTGGTGGGCTACTCCGCGAGCGGCATCTATCCGTACAACGCGCATGCGTGCATTCGCGACTTGGCGGCGCACGGCGACCTGGACGTGACGGCCGAGCAGGGCATCGCCAACTACAACAAGGCTGCGACCGCCGGCATCGTTTCCATCATGTCCAAGATGGGCATCTCCACGGTGCAGAGCTACCATTCGGCGCAGATCTTCGAGGCCGTGGGCTTTACGCCGGAGTTCGTCAACGCGTACTTTGCCGGCACGGTGAGCCGTGTGGGCGGTATGGGTGTCGAGGACGTCGAGCGCGAGCAGAATGAGCGCTACGACGCCGCGCTCGCTATCCTTAAGAGCCCGGCTCCCGATCAGCTGCCCACGTTGGGCCTGACCAAGTGGCGCCCGCTCGGCGGCGAGGATCACCTCATCGATCCGCAGACTGTCTACTTGCTGCAGACCGCCTGCCGCGAGGACAGCTACGATACCTTTAAGGAGTACAGCGCCCGCCTGCACCGCACCGGTCGTGCCGTGCGCCTACGCGACCTGCTCGACTTTAATGCCAGCGGCCGTACGCCGGTTTCGCTCGACGAGGTGGAGCCCGCGTTCAACATCGTCCGCCGCTTTAACACCGGCGCCATGTCGTACGGCTCCATCAGCAAGGAAGCACACGAGTGCATGGCCATCGCCATGAACCGCCTGCATGGCCGTTCCAACTCCGGCGAGGGCGGCGAGGACCCGCGTCGCGAGACCCCGCTGAACAACGGCGACTCCAAGAACTCCGCGATCAAGCAGGTGGCAAGCGCGCGCTTTGGCGTGACAAGCCGTTATCTGTGCAGCGCCTTCGAGATTCAGATCAAGATGGCACAGGGCGCCAAGCCCGGCGAGGGCGGTCACCTGCCCGGCAAGAAGGTCTACCCCTGGATTGCCGAGGTCCGTCAGTCCACGCCCGGCATCGGCCTGATCTCGCCTCCGCCGCACCACGACATCTACTCCATCGAGGACCTGGCAGAGCTGATCTTTGACCTTAAGAACGCCAACCCCGGCGCGCGCGTGTCGGTCAAGCTGGTCAGCGAGGCCGGCGTCGGCACCATCGCCACTGGTGTTGCCAAGGGCGCTGCCGACAAGATTTTGATCAGCGGCCACAACGGCGGCTCGGGTGCCGCTGCTCGCGATTCCATTTGGCACGCCGGTCTCCCGCTGGAGCTCGGTCTTGCCGAGGCCCAGCAGACGCTGCTACAAAATGGCTTGCGCTCGCGCGTGGTGCTCGAGGCCGACGGCAAGCTCATGGACGGCACCGATGTCGCCGTCGCCTGTCTGCTGGGTGCCGAGGAGTTTGGCTTTGCGACCATGCCGCTCATCTCCATGGGCTGCCTCATGCAGCGCGACTGCCAGCAGGATACCTGCCCGGCCGGCATCGCTACGCAAAACTGCCGCCTGCGTCGCGGCTTCCGCGGCAAGCCAGAGCACGTCGAGCACTTTATGCTCTTTGTTGCCGAGCAGCTGCGCGAGGTCATGGCGAGCCTGGGCTTCCGCACCGTCGACGAGATGGTCGGCCACCCCGAGTGCTTGTGCCAGATCGAGGTCCCGGGCAACCGCAAGGCCAACCTGCTCGATCTGTCGCCCGTGCTGGCAAGCGCGACCTGTGAGTTTGGTGCCCACATCCCGGGCGCCGACGGCCGTCACTTCCTGCCCCAGATGGCTGCGGACAGCGAGCTCGACAAGACGCTCGACTCCACGCTGTTTGTGCCCTACACGGTCGACGCTCGCGCGCACCTGCGCCCGATTCGCTTCCGCGCCGATATCGCCAACGTCAACCGCTGCGTGGGCACCATCTTGGGCAACGCGGTGACCAAGGCGCACCCCGAGGGCCTGCCCGCCGGCTCCATCACCATCGATTGCGATGGTTCGGCCGGTCAGAGCTTTGGCGCTTTCCTGCCCCGCGGCGTGACGCTCAACGTGTGCGGCGACGCCAACGACTACTTTGGCAAGGGCCTTTCGGGCGGCGAGGTGTCGGTGCGCCCCAACCCGCATGCGGCCTACAAGTTCGACGAGAACATCATCGTGGGCAACGTGGCGTTCTTTGGTGCCACGAGCGGCCGCGGCTTCATTAACGGTCTGGCCGGCCAGCGTTTTGGCGTGCGCAACTCCGGCGCCACCGTGGTGGTCGAGGGCTGCGGCAACCATGGTTGCGAGTACATGACGGGTGGTCTGGCGCTCATCCTGGGCGAGGTCGGGCAGAACTTCGCCGCCGGCATGACGGGCGGCGTGGCTTACGTCTTTGACCAGTACGGCACGCTCGATGCCCGTGTGAACCACGAGAGCGTGGAGCTCAAGGCCCCGACGGCCGACGAGCTGGCGCAGATTCGCGCGCTCATCCAGGAGCACGCGACGCAGAGCCCGCGCGGCATTAAGCTGCTCTACAGCTTCGACTCGATGAGCAAGCACTTTGTGAAGGTCATTCCGACCGAGTACGAGCGCGTGCTGGCGATTGTCGCCGCCGCCGAGGCTGTCGGCAAGACGCATGAGCAGGCCGAGGAGCTGGCGTTTGACATTGTGACCGGTCGGGCGAGTGCCGCGGATGTTGCTCGCTTCGATGTTGCGGGCGGTGCTGCGGGTGCTGCGTCCGTGGCTGCCAGCTCTGTTGCTTCGACCAAGAAGGAGGCGTAAGTGCCATGGGTAAGCCCGGTGCTTTTCTTGATATCGATCGCGTGACCCATGAGCTGCGCCCCGTGGAGGAGCGCAGCCGCGATTTCGATCCGCTGTACGTGGAGCTCGACGACGACGCGCGCCGTGCCCAGGCGAGCCGCTGCATGATGTGCGGTGTGGCGTTTTGTCAGATGGGCGCGAGCTTTGGCAAGGCACGTCCGAGCGGTTGTCCGCTGCACAACCTGATTCCCGAGTGGAACGAGCTGGTGTACCGCGGCCGTTGGGACGAGGCCGCCGAGCGCCTGTCACTCACCTCGCCCATGCCCGAGTTCACGAGTCGCGTGTGCCCGGCGCTGTGCGAGGCCGCATGCAACCTGGGCTCGGTCGATGGCCAGCCCACGACGATCCATGACAACGAGCGCGCGATTAGCGACCATGAGTGGGCCAACGGCGGTCCGCACCGCTTTGAGCCGGCAGGGGAGGGTGCACCCACGGTTGCCGTGGTGGGCTCCGGTCCCGCTGGTCTGGTGGCAGCATGGGAGCTTGCGCGTCGTGGCGCCCGCGTGACGGTGTTTGAGCGCGACGACCGCCCGGGCGGTCTGCTCATGTACGGCATTCCCAACATGAAGCTCGAGAAGTCCGTGGTCGAGCGTCGCGTGGCGCTCATGCGCGAGCTGGGCATCGTCTTTGAGCTGGGCGCTGACGTTACGAACCCTGCGGTGGCGGCCAAGCTCGATGGCTTTGACGCCGTCGTGGTGGCTGCCGGTGCTCGCGCCCCGCGTGGGCTTTCGGCTGCGAACATTGATGCCCCGGGCGTGGTGTATGCCGTGGACTACCTGACGGCTTCGACCGTCTCGGTGCTCGATGGCGGCGAGCCTGTCATCGATGCACGCGGCTTGGACGTCGTGGTCATTGGCGGCGGCGATACCGGTAACGACTGCGTGGGCACCGCGGTGCGTCAGGGTGCGCGTAGCGTGCGCCAGTTTGAGTTCTTGTCGGCGGCGCCTGATGTGCGCGCGGCGAGCAACCCCTGGCCGCAGTGGCCCAACGTGAAGAAGACCGATTACGGCCAGCAGGAGGCCATCGCTGCCATGGGCGGCGAGATGCGCGCTTGGGGCGTGGATACACTCGAGGTGTTGCTGGACAAGAAGGGCGCGGCCGCGGGCCTGCACGTGGTCGATCTGGATTGGTCGGCGGGAAAGCCCGAGCGCATCGCGGGCTCTGAGCACGAGGTGCCGGCGCAGCTGGTGCTCATCGCCTGCGGCTTTACGGGCCCGGAGCACAGTGTGTTCGACGCCGTTGGTGTGCCCGTTGCCACTGCTGGCCGTCCGCTGCCTGTGATGGCCGCCGAGGGCTCGCATCTTGCGGCCCGTGTCGACGGCGTCGCCGCGGATGCCGCGCCGGTGTATGTTGCCGGTGATGCTCGCAACGGCAGCTCGCTCGTGGTGAACGCTATGGCCGATGCCCTGGCCTGCGCGGCCGAAGTCGCCGATGCGCTGGAGCTGTAAAGTAGTCATTTAAGAACGTCCCCAATGACTAGTCATTTTTTGTCTAGTCGTTGGGGACACTCTTTGCGAGCGATTTGCTCGTTTGTCGACGTACGGGTGTTTATTTGTCGACTTCTTGGGCTGTGGTCACCTGTTGTTTCTGTGGTGGCTGTGGGTATCTGGCTCAAAAGGGCGGGTTGGCCGTCTATGTTTACCTGCGGTTTTGTTGCGGTGCGCATTTTCGGTCAAGCTTTTCGTCAAGTGTTTGGTCAGCATCTGGTTTGCAGCCGGAGGCCTATTTTGCCCGCGCTGGTCGTGGCCGACCACCCTCCTCGTAAGCTCAAATTGAGGTCTATCAGTTTGAGGAGGATGCCATGACTGACCACGCTTTAGACCGACCGCAGCTAGCCGAAGCCGTCGGCAACGATATTGCCGACATGGCCCATTTTTGGATGCTGCGGAAGTTCCAGTTTTTGGAGCCGGCGCGCGAACAGTTCGAGATCATTGTCGACCCGTGGCTCAGCTATTGCACCGAGCCTTCGCAAAACGAAATCATGGCCTACAACATGGCGTTTACCGATTGGCTGCTCTTCGAGCGCTCCTATCGCCATGGCAAGACGCTGCTCGAGCTGTATGTTGACGAGCCGCCGGCATCGCTTTTGCCTGCCTCGCTCAAGCGGCTCGAGCAGGTACGCGACACGCAGTATTTCTCGCGCTTTGGCATTTTGGACAAGGATCCTGCGAACGGCATGGTTGCGCTGAAGGATACGCGCACCGACCGTCGCTTTGATGTCTACGACCCGCATATCGTGCAAAAGGAGCATTGGAGCGACGGCGCGATTGCGGTGCGCCTCGCCTGCGTCGACGATGTCTGGCTGACGGCGGGACAACTCTATCTGTATGACATCGCACGCCTGAGTGACACGGCGGTCGATGGGCCTGGTGCGGTGCATCCGGAGGACCTGCAGGATGGCTTTGACACCTCGTGCATCAGTTTCTTCTTGCGTCTGGTCCGCGACATCATGGGCGCCCAGGGGCGGTACGTAAAGTCGCTCAACATCTACGAGCAGGAGTGGGAGTAGGGGATGGGCGGTTGCAGCCTGCCTTGCCTTCTGCCTTTTTGTCTCGATCTGTAACGTCTAGGGACAAAAAACCGGCCTTCCTGTTACAGATCGAGACGAATGCTTGAGCGCCGCTGGTTTGTCTAAATTTGTAACGTTTAGGGACCTGGAGAACGCCTAACTGTTACAGATCGAGACGTTTGGAACCTGGCAGGGGGAAATGTCTCAATCTGTAACATCTACAGGCCAAAATTCGACCTAACTGTTATAGATCGACACAAAGGTTGGACGCGGTGCCGAAAGATCTCGATCTGTAACATCTAGAGGCCCAAAGACGGTCTACCTGTTACAGATCGAGACAAGGAGGTGCAATGCTGCGCGAACGTCTCGATCTGTAACGTTTGGCGGCTGCTTGTGCCCGTAACTGTTACAGATCAAGACGTTTGTCGGCGGCGGCAACAGCGACGATGGCCCATTTCTCCGATGTGGTGGTGATGGAAGTGTCTAATACCGTTTTCAAACACAAGCATGCAACACGTAACACTTTGGCGCGGAATAGGATGCTTGCCAGGCTCACGGAGGCGGCTGAACAAGGCGTGCTGCTTGTGACACACTACAATGCCGAGCTCATGTGGCTGCGGCGTCATGTGGGAACCGATGATATTGCGGAGCCCGAATCGCATCTATTCTGTTTTCAGCATGAATGGGATGCGTTGACGCCGGCGGAGCGAGCGCTGCGTACCATCAAAGGGCTTGCGGAGTTTTATTCCGATTGGGCGTTTTGGGGGTATGACGCAGCACTTTTGTGGGGTCTGGAGTTGCCGAATGATCTGCTCGGGCCGCGTTACTTGGTCAAAACGGGATGTTCGGTGGCATTGAGTATGGGGTGTAGGCTGCTGCGTCCGCAGACGGCGGGTGTGCTTGAACAAGTCGATGGCGTGCGGGTGACGCCGTTTTGGCGCACGGTGGAGGATTGTCTGCTGCGCGCGCCGTTTTCGTATGGCCTGGCGATTGCCGATTCTGCATTGCGGGCGAAGGGCATGTCGCGCGACGACCTCTGCGAGCGGCTCCAGGCCGATTGCGAGGGCAGGCGAGGGTATCGCAGAGCTCAGGTGATTGCGTCGTATGCGGACGGGCTGTCCGAAAACGGCGGCGAATCTCGGTTCCGGGCGTTCTTTATTGCGTACGGCTTTCCGGTTCCGGAGCTGCAGGTGGAGTTTCGCGATCCGCTCGATCCGAGCCAGGTGTTTCGCGTCGACTATTTTTGGCGGCTCGAGGACGGAACGTGCGTGATTGGCGAGCTGGACGGAAAGGGGAAGTACACCTTGCAGAACGGCGAGGGCCGGGAGTCGGTCGACCCATTCGTGGCAGAACGTCAACGGGAGTCCCATCTGACAATGCTCGGGCACAAGGTGCTTCGATTCACGTTTGATGAACTCAAGAACCCGGGGAAGCTGGTCGAGAAAATGAGGCTGGCGGGTATTTCGCAGCGGGCCGATTTGGCTGAGGAATGGAAGCGTCGGTGGTATGGGCACTGAAGCGGACCGTCTCAATCTGTAACAACAGGGGACCGTTTGGCCTCGTAACTGTTACAGATTAAGACAAAAGGTTGGCTACCGCCAAAAGATCTCAATCTGTAACATCTAGAGGCCGAAAACCTGTCTACTTGTTACAGATTTAGACGTCTGACGACGGGGCTGGAGAATATCTCGATCTGTAACATCTGGCGGCCAAAATTCGACCCAACTGTTACAGATTGAGACAAAGGTTGGACGCGGTGCCGAAAGATCTCGATCTGTAACATTTGGAAGGTTAAAGACGGTCTAACTGTTACAGATCAAGACGTTTTGCTGGAACGACCGAAGCATCGCTGCGCTGGTCTGTTCATCCTCACGCCCTTCTCTTCCTCCCGTTAGCCGATATGTCCGCAGCAACCCTGTCGCGCTGAATGATAATGGACAAATGTTCAAGTTAATCGTGAGGGAGGAGCTCGATATGGCGTCTGCCGATCGTTCCACGTTGTTTATCAATGCGACCGTCCTGGATGGTTCGGAACATATGGAGCCGCAGCCCGATATGGCCGTGGCCGTTGAGCGCGGTCTCATCACGTGGATGGGGCCGAGTGCCGTGACGCAGGCGCCTGCAGGTGCCGAGGTCATCGACCTGGCAGGGGCGTATCTCATGCCAGGCCTCATCAATATGCATGTGCATCTATGCGGCTCGGGCAAGCCGGTTTCGGCGGGCGATGCGGGCGCGCTGATGAAGAAGCTCAATAATCCCGTGGGGCGCGCCATCGTGCGCCACATTCTTAAGGGCAGCGCCCAACAACAGCTGGCAAGCGGCGTGACCACGGTGCGCGGCGCGGGCGACCCGTTGTTTGCCGATCTTGCCGTGCGCGATGCTATCGATGCCGGTAAGTATCAAGGTCCTCGCCTGGTGGCGCCGGGAACGGGCGTCACGGTGCCGGGCGGTCATGGTGCAGGCTTGTTCGCCCAGGTGGCCAACAGTCCCGCCGAGGCAGCCGAACAGGTGCGTGACCTGTATGCGCGCGGTGCCGACGTCATTAAGCTGTTCGTAACGGGCGGTGTGTTCGACGCGACCGAGGTGGGCGAGCCGGGCGTGCTGCGTATGCCGGTGGAGGTTGCCGCGGCGGCGTGCAAGGCGGCGCACGAGGTTGGCCTTCCGGTTATGGCCCATGTCGAGAGCACCGAGGGCGTGAAGGCCGCGCTTGAGGCCGGCGTTGACACGATTGAGCACGGCGCTCCGTTGACGCCCGAGATCTTGGAGCTGTACCGCGGCACCGCGGGCACACAGCTTGAGGGGCGTGCGCCGAGTGTGACCTGCACCATCAGCCCGGCGCTGCCGTTTGTATTGCTCGACCCGGAAAAGACCCATTCGACCGATATGCAAAAGAAGAACGGCGACATCGTGTGCTCGGGCATTATCGAGAGCGCTCGTGCCGCACTGGAAGCTGGCGTTAAGGTGGGCCTTGGCACAGATTCGAGCTGCCCGTTTGTGACGCAGTACGACATGTGGCGTGAGGTGGCCTATTTTGCCAAGTATGTCGGCGTGAGCAACGCCTTCGCGCTGCATACGGCCACGCAAGTCAATGCCGAGCTGCTGGGGCTGGGCGGCGAGACCGGCACGATCGAGTGCGGTAAGGCCGCCGATATCCTGGTGACGCGCGAGAACCCGCTCGATGACCTGTGCGCGCTGCGTGAGCCGATGCACGTGATGTGTCGTGGCGATCTGGTACGCAAACTCAAGGTGAAGCGTATTCCCGAGGTGGACGCCGAGCTCGACACGATTATGGCCATGCCGTCCGAGGCGCTGGCCGAGGAGCTTGCCCGCGATGGCGTAGCGTAGACGAGACAAAGGGACAGCTCCGTTGTCGCATGCAAAAAGCCGAGGTCTCAGCGCGAGGCCTCGGCTTTTTCTGTCCCATGGTATGGCGGCTACGAGCGCGTCTCCATCTTGGCGTGGCACTTGGGGCAGGTGACGCGGATCTTGCCTTTGCCCTTGGGGACGGAGAGCATCTGGCCGCAGTTGGGGCACTTGAGATATGCCGTGGTCTTGCGGCCCTTCCACATCTTCTTGGCCGTACGCTTGGCACGCTCAAAGTCTTCCTTGCTGGTACCAGCGGCATGCGAAGCGTTTGCGGCCGCAGTCCCGCCGCCCAAGCTGGCGACGAACTTGCCCAAGCCGGGAACATTGGCAGTTGCGGCGACAAAGGTCTCGTTCTCCTTGCGACGTGCATCGATGTTTTTGGACAGGCCGCGCAGCACGCCAATTACGATGACGGCGATGGCGATCCAGCTGAGCCACTGGATGCGGGCTATCGATCCGATCATCGCGATGACAATACCCGCAAAACCCATCACGATGGTGAGTTCATCGGCACCATTGCGACCCTTCATAAAGTCATTCATGCAAATTGCCTTTCGTTCGATATACTGCACGCCTTTATACCCGATTTAGAGCAAGGGGGACAGGTTAATCTACACCAATGCGGTGCAAACATACCTGTCCCCGGAACACCAAGACGGTGTAAAGAAGTCTGTCCCCAATGCACCAATTACTTGGCGAGCTTGTCGACGACGCGCTCTATCTCGGCGAGCTTGGCGGCTTTGAGCTCCTCGTCGCCCGATTCGATGGCCGAGGCGACGCAGCCCCCGATGTGCGCCTTCAACACATCGGCGTTGATGCGAGCGATGAGCGCCTGTGTGGCCATGAGCTGCGTGGAGATATCGACGCAATAACGGTCCTCATCGACCATCCGCAAGATGCCGTCGATCTGGCCGCGCGCCGTCTTGAGCATGCGGGTCACCGATTTGTGGTCTGCCATCATGGCGGGTCCTCGTTTCTGGTCGATCTTTCGGATATCCCTGTCAGTTGCGGTGAAATAGTTCTTGATTGAGGGCTTGGAGCGCTAAAACAGGAACTATTTCACCGCAACTTCTGAAGGGTTGGTTGAGTGGCGGTTGCCGAGCGGCTATGTCAGCCGGCAGTGGTGCCTGTTGGTGCGGCAGCTGCTACGCGGCGGTCACCGAAAGGGCGTGGAACTTCTCGCCCGCGGCCTCGACGGCCGCGGCGAGCTGCTCGGCAGTCACGGTGTCGGCGCACTCCACCTGGACGGTCTGGGTCTCGTGATCGGCGTCGGCGTCGGTCACGCCGGCCACGTTGAGCAGCGCCGTCTCGACGGTGGCGTCGCAGTGGCCGCACATGAGGCCAGACGTTTTAACGATGTAGTTCATGATTATCTCCTTTTCGTTGAGTACCTAAAGTTGTGGTGGAATACGGACTAAATAGCGGTTTAGCTAAGCATGTTACGCCTTATTTCACCGCAACTGATGGTTTAAAAGTTCGCAGGCGCAGTGCATTGCTTACGACGCACACGCTCGACAGGCTCATGGCCGCGGCGCCAAACATCGGCGAGAGCTGCCACCCGGTGAGCGGGAAGAACACGCCCGCCGCCAGCGGAATGCCGATGCCGTTGTAGAACAGCGCCCAGAACAGGTCCTGCTTGATGTTGCGAATCGTGGCGCGCGAAAGCTCGATGGCGCGGGCGACGTCCATGAGGTCGCTGCGCATGAGCACCACATCCGCCCCCTCCTTGGCGATGTCGGCGCCGGTGCCGATCGCAAGGCCCACGTTGGCGCGCGCCAGGGCGGGGGAGTCGTTGATACCGTCGCCCACCATGGCGACCTTGCCGCCCACATCCTGCAGCTCGCGGACGTGGCGCTCCTTGTCGGCGGGGAGGACGTCGGCGATGACCTGCTTGCTGTTCAGTCCCACGCGGCGGGCGATTGCTTCGGCCGTCACGCGGTTGTCGCCGGTGAGCATGCGCACGTCGACGCCGAGCTTGCGGAGCGCGGTGATGGCCTCGGCGCTCGTCTCCTTGACCTCGTCAGCCACGGCGATGGTACCGACGAGCTCGCCGTTCTTGGCAAAGAACAGCGGCGTCTTGCCCTCGGCGGCGAACTGTTCGGCAAGGCCGGCGGGCACCTTCGCGCCTAGCTCGTTCATCAGACGCACGTTGCCGGCAGCGATGGTATTCTGCCCCTCGCGTGCCGTAACGCCTCGTCCGGGCACAGCGGCAAAGTCCTCGACTATGCGCGCCACGATTCCGCGCACCTCGCACTCGGCCATAATCGCCTCGGCCAGCGGGTGCTCGCTCGAGCGCTCCAGCGCGGCAGCAAGCTTCAGCAACGCTTTTTCACTCATGGCGGGCGAGCCGTCAGCGCGCGTGGCTACCACGATATCGGTCACGGCCGGCTTGCCGCGGGTGACCGTGCCCGTCTTATCGAGTACCACGGTGCCCACGCTGCGCAGGTTCTCCAGCGCCTCGGCGCTCTTGAACAGAATGCCCATCTCGGCGCCCTTGCCGGTGCCCACCATAATGGCGACGGGCGTGGCCAGGCCGAGCGCGCACGGACAACTGATCACCAGCACAGCGACGGCGGAGGTGAGCGCTTCGTTGACGCTTCCGGTCAGTGCCATCCACACCAAGAAGGTCACGGCCGAGATCACGAACACCACGGGCACGAACACACCGGCGACCTTATCGGCCATGCGGGCGATGGGCGCCTTGGTGGCGTTGGCATCCTCGACGAGCTGGATAATCTTGGCGAACGACGTGTCGGCGCCCACGCGTGTGGCTCGGAAGGTAAACGAGCCGGTGCGATTGACCGTGGCGGCGTTGACGGTGGAGCCGGCGGTCTTCTCCACGGGGATGGACTCGCCGGTCAGTGCACTTTCGTCCACGGCCGAAGCGCCCTCGAGTACCACGCCGTCGACAGGGATGGACTCGCCGGGGCGCACACGCAGCACCTGGCCGGGCAGAATGGCATCGACGTCGACGGTGGCCTCGGTGCCGTCCTCTGCCACGACGGTCGCGGTCTTGGGCGCTAGGTCGATGAGCGCCTCGATGGCGCCGCCGGTCTTGGACTTGCTGCGCGTCTCGAGGTATTTGCCTACGGTGACGAGCGACAGGATGGTGCCGGCGCTCTCAAAATACAGATTGTCCATGCCCGTCATCATGGCCTCGTGGACCTGACCCGCGGCTAGCTGGTCGGCCATGATAAACATGGCGTAGAGCGACCAGGCGATGGAGGCGGTGGCGCCCACGGCAATAAGGGCGTCCATGGTGGGCGCGCCGTGCGCGAGCGATTTAAACCCGTTGATAAAGTACGCGTCGTTGACGTAGACGATGGGAATGAGCAGGACGAGCTCGGTGAGCGCGAGCGTCATGCTGTGGGTGTGGTCGGTGAAGATGCCGGGCAGCGGCCAGCCGAGCATGTGCCCCATGCCTATGTAGAACAGCGGGATGAGGAAGATGATCGAGATGATGAGGCGGGTGCGCATGGCAGAGGCGGCGGCCTCCAGCTTTTTGGTGGGCGACTCCATATGGGCGGCGCCGGACCTGGCTCGCGTACTGCCGTTTTGGGCGGCGTCGGTGCCCGTGCTGACGGGCGAGGCCGAGTAGCCAGCGCGATCGACAGCGCTGCAGATATCGTCGGGGGAGACCTGCGCGGGGTCATAGTCGACCATCATGGAACCGGCGAGCAGGTTGACCGCGACGCTTTGGACGCCGTCGAGCTTGCTCACGGCACGGTCCACGTGCGCCTGGCAGGCAGCGCACGTCATGCCGCCCACATCGAACTTATCTTGAGCCATGGCTTCTCCTTTCTGTGACGTAGTGTCGGAAATGTTAACCATCCGATACTATACACCCATACCCCCTGGGGGTGTCCAGTGGAGATTGAAATGTATGACATTCTGGTATTGGTCGAGGTGATAGCCAGGTCGGCGGACCGTAGCCGGTCTAATGTCTCAATCTGTAACAACTAGACCCGTTTTTGTCGAGTAACTGTTACAGATCGAGACATTACATCGAGCCACAACTTAACGTCTCAACCTGTAACGCCTAAGGACCGTTTTTCCTGCTAGATGTTACAGATCGAGACAAACCGTCCGCGGTCAACTCAAATGTCTTGATTTGTAACATCTAGAGAGGTTTTTGACCCCTTACTGTTACAAATCGAGACAATTGCCGGGGAGGGGTCCCGTCACGGCAAGACGCCCGCCGCCTAGATACAGAATCCGGGGATCACACAGGTCCGCTTGTTTGGCTTTTCCGCAGGCGTTGCGTACGTAAAGACGTCGCCGTCGTGTCCCACGCGATTCAAATAGAGTGTGCCTTCGCTCTCCGATGTGTCGGGGCTCACAGTGCGCTCCCACCAGCAGGTGTCCTTGCCCTTCCACTGGCGAACCAACGTCTCGTTCGTGGTATACGGACTTACCTTGAGCTCGCGGAAGAGCTGATACTCCTTGCCCTCGCCGTTATAGATGTCGGCCAGGTAGTGAAAGCCCTCGGTAAACGACTCGGGCGGCTGCATTCCGCACAGCTCGACCATGGCGGGCAGCCAAAGAGTTGCGGGCAGCTCGCTCAGGCACGATGCGCTTCTGGCGGCGCCAACGTTATTCGAGATCTTTTTGACAGATTTGATGAGTGCGCGCAGCTCGTTGGGCAGCAGCTTAAGGCCGTCGCTATCGAGCCATTCCCGCAGCTCGCAATCTGCCCAGCCGGCGCTCGGCGGTTGGGCCGCGGCATCGCGCTCGGCAATACCCGCGTCGAACATAAACGTCAGCCCGGCCTTGCCCGTACCGTCTAGAGCTGCGCGCCGACGTGCAGCCCATTGGTGAGCTTCACGCACTTAGTGCATGGATAGGGGATATGCCCGTTGTCATCGAGCAGATGATAGCGCTTGGCAATCTCGCGTGCCTCGCTACGGGTCTCGGCGGCCTTAATCTTGAGCGAAATCTCCTGCAGCTGATCCCAGGTGTAGTCGTCAAGTGAACCGCGGATGCCGTCCAGGTAGTCGGGGATACCAAAGCCATGGGTTGCCGCCCCGATAACGCCGAGCCCCGCAACGGCCGCGACAACGCCACCGATAATAAAGCGGCGGCGGGTCATGGTATCGTGCCGGGCCTGCTCCAAGATCTCTCGTGCGCGCTCGCCGGCGACGTCGACCTTAAGGTGCGTGCCAGAATCGATATCAATCGCGA
The DNA here is from genome assembly GCA_902492855.1 of uncultured Collinsella sp. Lineage (GTDB taxonomy): Bacteria > Actinomycetota > Coriobacteriia > Coriobacteriales > Coriobacteriaceae > Collinsella. Next base: position 16,520 of record CABUMU010000006.1, read on the forward strand.
TCTCGTCTCCTGCGCCTTCGCGGCCCTCGGATTCGGCATCGGTGAGGAATGCCGAGAGCACCTCGAGCATCTGCTGTTCGGTGGGACGATCGCACTGCTCGACCGAGATGCCTTTCATGATGATTTGGACGAGCGTCTCGTCGTCATTGCATCGCGGCTCGAGCGGTGTCGGCCTGGTCTTGGTCTTTATGAGGTAGAACGAGCCGGTTGCCGCGGCGCCCGTCGACTCCACATCGAACGGCTTGCGACCGCTGTAGAGCTGGTACAGAATGCTCGAAAGCGCGTAGACATCGATTGCCGGCGAACGGCGAAGGGCCGCGATGCCTTCGATATCCTGCGTGAGCATCTCGGGCGCGGCGTATGCGGGCGTGGCAAAGCGCCAGATGTCGGCGCGCCGGGTGATCGTGTCGTCGCCGAGGGCCATGGTCGCGGAGCCTATGTCGATGAGGCAGGGGTCAAAGGAGCAATCGGCAATCTGTTGCTCGAGCGTTCGGCTGGTGGTACGGAACATGATATTGGTGGGCGACAGGTCGCGATGGACGACCGGATTCACGAGCCCCTGGGTCATCAGGAGTGCGCGAAGCACGGCGTTTCCAACGGCGGCCACCATCTGGGTGGTTAGCCCACCCGAGACATCGTGCGGAAGCAAGGGCAGCGCCTGCTTGAGCGAGGTGCCCTCGACCCATTCCATGAGGATGAGTGGGTCGTCCTCGCAAGAACCGTAGCCATAGACACGCGGAAATCCGCGAAGGTGTGAGACGGTGCACAGATGACGGTACTCCTCGAACAGCGCGGCGGTGTTGGCCAGATGCGCGGCCGATTGCTCGGCGGAGCGGTCGGGGGCTTGTCCGGAAAGGATGGCGTTGTCCTTGAGTAACTTGACGGCAAAGACCTCGCCGCTTGTGTTGGTCGCGCGAAGCACGTGCCCGATGTTGCCGTTGTCGCGGTGGGTCGTCTGGAGAATAAGCGTCATAAACCGACGCTTGGCGTCGTCCTCGGCGCTGGGGTCGACCGCCACGGCGGTGTCGAACGTGTCAAGACGGATGAGTTTGTCGCCATAGGCGCTGTCGGTAGTATCCATGGCGTTCCTTTGTCTGGCATGGGTTGTCGCACGTGTGCGTGAACAGTGCGGTTATCGGTAAAGTACCATAATAGCCGCACTGCTCACGTATGCCGCTGAGTATTGTCGTTTACGACGTAGAAGGTAGCAGACGAAAGACGGGCGATGACCGTCTTTCGATCACCGCCCGCGCTAGTCCACAATAACGAGAAACGTTGTATAGAGACCCAAGTGAAGTCTGTCGCTGTTTTCGATTTCCACCGGGGGATAGATTTTGCCGGGCTCTCGTTGGTCGCGGGGCGGCTCGATTACGATATCGCCGTCACCCGCGCCCGATTCGAGCACTGTGCCGTTGGTCGACCCAAGGCCCTGGGCGTACCAGTGCTCACCCTCAAGCCAAATGCGAAGATGCTCGCGCGATGCGTCGGCGCCCACATCGGTGATGCTGGGCGAGGTTTTGGGCAAAGAACCAATCACGGTGCCGCGCGGATCGCGTGTGAGGGGATGGATTTGCATGCCGGCGCAGTTGTCGGCATGGGTTCTGAGCAGACCGAGGTTGGGGGCGACGGTGCGCGGCTGCTCCAGGCTGCTCATAAAGCCACGTCCGACGGTAGTTTCGGTGGTGCCAAAGTGCTCGCCCGTCTTGCTGTCGCAAAAGCGCTCGACGGTGGCCACGCCCTGAACGGGATCGGCGAGCGCCCCCGTTGCCACAAAGAGCATAAGGTAAAGCGTGCTTTTCTCGCGCACGGCATTGCCGTCAAAGTTGTCGATGCGATTGAGGGCATTTGCATATAGGCGGCTGTCCAGCTTGTAGCTGGCGAGAGCCGACATCATTTCGTTGGCGGCCGGACCGCGATAGTGCTCGGCGATTGCCCGATAGGCGGACTCGCCGCCGCCGAGCTTGCTGCAGATTGCCGAGGAAAGGTTGAGCGTGGTGACGGTAAAGTCGCTGTAGATGGAGGGCGCGCACTGGTCAGGCTTGCGATGGACGATGTAACGGGTGAGATACGAGCGGTTGGAAGAGCATTTCTCGAGCAGGGTACTGCCGAGATAAGAGTTTCCATTGATGAGCATTCGGGCGATCTCGAGATGTTTAAGACCGCCGAACGAGCGAATATCGTTATAGAGGACCGAGCAAGGCGTCTCTGCTGCCACGGATACCTCCTTTGATTGCTTCCTAGCCAATATGGCGATAGGAATTAATGGCCCCCGGTGGGCGACGTATTAAATGGCTGCGCAATATATAGCGTAACTAAAGCAACATTATAGGCCACATGTTCGAAATTGCAGGAAGACCGAGAGATTTTGGTTGGACTGAACGGAAATCCCCCTCTGTCTTGTTCTGTAACATTTGGACCCGGTTTTGCCCTGCATCTGTTACAGATTGACACAATCGGCCAGGCCCACCTCGTCCGCCTCGTCATCTGTGGTTTACGTGGGGGCATGCGAAGCACGGGTATACTAACCGGCGGCGAATCTGCTCCATCGCTTAGAGCTGCTGCGTCTGGACGGCGCGTGATAGGGCTGCCAAAGCGATCGCCAGCGTGCTGAGCAACGTCCTCTCTGTGCGCACCTGTTTTTGTATGTATTAGCGCACTACCAAGCACGCCCGCGCGGCCGCATGCCGTGCCCATTGCGCGTGCAGATAAGGAACAACAACATATGCGTAATTCTGTATCCGACGTCACGGACGCCGAGATTCTGGACGAGACCCGCGAGGCCATGACCCAGGCCGCCTTCGATGCTGCCGACGAGGCCAGCGCCGCCCAGGCCGTCGAGTCCGCTACCGAGAGCCTGCCCGCCTTTAACGAGCTGGGGCTTTCGGACGAGATGCTTCGTGCCATCGAGAACCTGGGCTACACGGCGCCCACGCCCGTTCAGGCCGGCTCCATCCCCGTGGTACTCGAGGGTCGCGACCTGCTTGCCGCCGCTCAGACCGGCACCGGCAAGACGGCCGCCTTCTTGCTGCCGACCATGAACAATCTGGAGCACATCGCTCCGCCCAAGCCCGTGCGCGAGCGTGGCGGCCGCAACCGCCGTCGCGGTGCCAAGAAGCCCGAGGGCAACGGCCGCGGCCCCGTGATGCTCGTCATCACCCCCACGCGCGAGCTTGCCCAGCAGATCGACGAAGTCGCCGGCAAGATTGCCGACGTCACCGGCCATGTTGCCGTGACCGTCGTGGGCGGCGTGAGCTACAAGCCCCAGACCGCGGCGCTCAAGTACGGCTGCGACATTCTGGTCGCCACGCCGGGCCGTCTGGTCGATCTGATCGAGCAGGGCGCTTGCCACCTGGACGAGGTCAAGGTGCTGGTGCTCGACGAGGCCGACCGCATGCTCGACATGGGCTTTTTGCCCGCCGTTCGCCGTATTGTGCGCGAGACGCCGGCCGAGCGTCAGACGCTGCTGTTCTCGGCCACGCTCGACGAGGAGGCCGTGGGCGAGATTACCGACCTGGTGAGCGACCCGGCCCGCGTGGAGATCGCGCCTGCCACGTCGACCGCCGACACCGTCGACCAGTTTGTGTTCCCGGTGTCCATCGAGGCCAAGAACAACCTGCTGCCCGAGTTCCTCAAAAAGGAGGGGCCGGAGCGCACTATCGTCTTTATGCGCACCAAGCACCGCGCCGACAGCTGCTGCCGTCGTCTGGAGCGCAAGGGCATCAAGGCCGCCGCAATCCACGGCAACCGCAGCCAGGCCCAGCGCGAGCGCGCGCTTTCGGCCTTCCGCGACGGCACCGTTGACGTGCTGGTGGCAACCGATGTCCTCGCCCGCGGCATCGACATTAGCGACGTGCGCTACGTCGTGAACTTTGACGTGCCGGCCGAGCCGACCGACTACATCCACCGCATTGGCCGCACGGGCCGCGCTGGCGAGCTGGGCTGGGCCATCACGTTTGTGACCGAGCAGGATATCGATGAGTTCTACGAGATCGAGAAGCTCATGGACAAGACGGCCGACATCTACGAGGCCGGCGACCTGCATGTGGGTCCCAACCCGCCCGCGGTTGACCCCGAGCGCGACCCTGCGGCCTTTAAGGTGAAGAAGAAGACCAAGCGCGGCAAGTCCAAGAGCAAGAAGAAGCTCGAGCAGGCACGTCGCGACGGCAAGCGCAACGGCGACGATTACGGCGATGTTGCCGGTCGTTCCAACCGCGGTCGCGACGAGCGTCGCGGCGACGGCGAGCGTCCGAGCCGTCCCAAGCGCGGCGGCAAGACCCGCGTGCGCGAGGGCGTTCAGGCTCGCGTGGACGAGGCCGTTGAGAGCGTGGCCCGCGAGGTGGCTGCCGAGGAGCGCGGCGGTGCTGCTGAGCAGGGCCCGCGCGGCAACCGTGCCGAGCGTCGTGCCAAGCAGTTCCAGGGCGAGGCACACCGCCGTCGTCGTGAGGACGAGGACCGTGGCGGTCGTCGTCGTGTTGAGCGCGAGGACGAGGGCCGTGGCTCGCGTGGCGGCAAGCGCGGCTCGGGTGACCGTCGTCGCTCCGGTCGCGATGGCGAGCGCGGCGAGCGCGATGAGCGCCGTGGCGGCGAAGGCCGTGGTTCGCGTGACGAGCGTGGTGCCCGCGGCGGCAAGCGCTTTGACGAGCGCGGAGGCCGCGAGGGCGGCCGCGGTGGTGAGCGTCGCGAGGGCGCTCGTGGCAACGGTTGCCGCAGCGGCGCCGGTCGTTCGAATGAGTCGCGCGATCGTCGCGACCCGCGTGCCAGCCGCGATCGCCGCGATGACTGGCGCAACTACGACGATACCCGCGAGGAGCGCCGTGGCGGCTATCGCGGCGGGCGTGGCGGCAACCAGGCCGGCTCCCGTGGCGGTCGTGCCGGCGGTCGCGATAACCGTGGCAGCTATGGCAACAGCCGTGGTGGCAAGCGCGGCGGCAGCTCCCGTCGCCCCGGTGACGGCGGCGGCAAGCGCAAGTAACATACGCGTCGCACGCTAGAGCGAGGCGAACTAAGGGCCCCGAGCAACTATGCTCGGGGCCCTTTTGTTTGCCGCATCCGACCGTTGGTCCGGTGTGATTTGCTCAGGAATGCACCTGGAGGATGCTGAAGGCCCGTTTTCAGCCATGCGGCAATGGGTCCCATGGGGTGCGCCGTGCATTTTTTGGAGTATTCTGCAGATCGAGTTGCCTGCATACGATTCGACGTCGCCAGCGGTGGCCTTCGGATATCCCTAGCGAGCGTTTTGAGTCAGACTTTTCCGTTTTCCGGTGCAAAGGTGTGTCATTCTCGTTATAGCGGAACCCAAAATGATGCAGCGCCCTACAGTTTTGCCCGCTCGCGGCGGTGTTGGCACGAGCGCGTTGCAGAATACTCCGTTTTTTGCACGGTCCGGGATGGGGTACCTCAGGAGAACACAGCGGTATCACGTAAATATATGCAATCTGTAACGGAAATTATGCAAATCGATGAGGCAGACAGCATAGCTTGGTGCAAAGGGGTCAGGTTAATCTGCACCAGGTTGGTGGAAACAAACCTGACCCCTTTGCGCTAAACCGGGGTGTCCCCGCGCGCCGTATACTCTGTCTAAGCATGCGGGCGGCTTGGTGTGTTACCAAGCGTAGGGGAGGATGTTCGATGAGCATGTTCGAAATTGTGTTTAGTCCGACGGGCGGAACGGAGAAAGTGTCTGGTCTTGTGACCGGGGTGCTGGATGGGAATATCGTTACCGTCGATCTGACCGATAGCGGGTTGGATTTCCACGGGGTCTCGATGGCGAAGGGCGACGTTGCGGTTATCTCCGTCCCATCATATGCTGGCAGGGTTCCAGCTGTGGCGGTTGAGCGACTGGGAATGGTGCGTGGCAACGGAGCTCGGGCTGTTTTGGTTTGTGTTTACGGGGGCCGCGCGTTTGAGGATACGCTTATTGAGCTGGAAGACGTTGCGAAGCGTGCCGGATTTAGGGTGGTTGCAGCGGTTTCTGCCATTGCCGAGCATTCCGTTGCTCGTCAGTTTGCTGCTGGGCGACCGGATGCGCAGGATGTGGCGCAACTTTCAGAGTTTGCGCAGCGAATCCGGCAAAAGCTACTGGACGGGGCTGCGTCCGAGCCCTCTATTCCCGGCAATCGTCCTTATAAGCAAGCTGGAGGCCACAGTATGGTGCCCCATGCAACGGAGGATTGCGTCTCCTGCGGTGCTTGCGCTGCGTTGTGCCCTGTTCGAGCTATCGACAAGGACGATCCAAGGCAGGTGGATGGCGAGGCGTGCATCTCCTGCATGCGTTGCGTCTCCGTATGCTCGCAGAATGCTCGCAAACTTGACCCTAACAAACTTGCCGCCGTTACCCAGATGCTGAGCAAGGCTTGCGTCGAGCGCAGGGAATGTGAGATCTTCATCTAACGCAAGCGAGATTGGTGCATTGGGGTCAGGTTAATCTGCACCAAGTTGGTGCAAACAAACCTGACCCCATTGCACCAGAGCAAGGAGTGTCCCTGGGTGCCGGCAGAAATGGAGTGCCCCTAAGTGTCGCCTAAATACCGTTTATCGAAGAAAAAATACCGTTCATCGGTCATAATGGTTGTTCCGGCTTTGGGCTTGTCTACAATAGCTCTCGTAAAAAGAAATGCGGAAGGTTACCGAGTCCCTCGGACGTGGGCCTAACCAAAGTCTTTGAACGGGTGTGTCTCTATGGATGCATTCGCTTGATTTTGGTTGGGCTATATTTATGAAGGGACATACCACCATGGGTTTCTTTTCTCGCCTGATGGGCGGTTCGGGTGAGCAGAAGACTGCAGCTTCCGAGTTCGAAATTCTCGCTCCCGTTTCCGGCGAGCTTGTTCATCTAGAAAATACCAATGACCCCGCTTTTAGCAGCCGTGCCGTGGGCGATGGCGTTGCCGTGGTTCCCCAAGAGGGAACGGTGTGCGCTCCTGTTTCCGGCACCGTCGCGGCGCTGTTTCCGACTGAGCACGCGCTGGGCATCATGTCCGACGACAGCTCTGCTCAGGTGATGCTGCATATCGGAATCGACACTGTTAAGCTTGAGGGCAAGGGCTTCCATGCGCTTGTTGCCCAGGGTGACCATGTCGACGCGGGCCAGCCCCTCGTCGAGGTCGATTTCGACGTGGTCCGCGCCGCCGGCTTCGATCCCACGGTCTTCGTTATCGTGTGCGAGCGCTCGGAGAACTCGACTCTTCGTGAGCATGCTTCCGGCCCTGTTGCTGTTAAAGAGCCTGTCATCTGGCTTTCCGAGTAAATTCTTGTGGTGGGTACCGTGGTTATCAAGCGAGTTTTTAACAACAACGTCGCAATGGTCACTTCGGACGATGGCTCCGAGCTCATCGTCATCGGTCGAGGCCTCTGCTTTGGCCGTCATGCCGGCGATGCCATCGACGAGGCGTCGATCGAAAAGACCTACGCGTTGCAGGAGGGAACTTCTCAGGACTCGCGTACGATTGACCGCTTGGCACATCTTTTGGAGTCCATCCCCACCGTCAACCTCGTGATTGCCGAGGACATTGTTCAGATGCTCCGTCGAGAGCTCAATGTTGATATCAACGACAAGATTCTCATTGCTCTCGCAGACCATATCAGCCTTGCTTTGGAGCGTGAGCGCAAGGGCGTCTCCTGTGAGAATCCGTTGCTGCTCGAGATCCAGCAGTTCTATCGCAAGGAGTATGCACTTGCGGGCCGTGCACTGCAGATTATCAAGGAGTATATGGGCATCCAGATGAGCGAAGAAGAGCAGGGTTTTATTACGCTGCATATCGTCAACGCCACCATGCCGCAACGCTCCGATCGTTTGATTGTTTCGGTCCAGCTTGTTCGCGACGTGCTCGCGATTGTTTCCAAGCGCTATGCTACGACCCTCGATGACACCTCGCTGCCTTACGAACGTTTCGTTCGTCACCTGCAGTTTTTCGCACAGCGAGCGCTCGATCCTACGGCCGGGCAAATCAACGGAGACGCGCTGTTCCGAATCGATGAAACGGCCTATCCGTGCGCATTCTCGTGCGCGGACGCCATAGCCGCCCACTTGTCGTCTACCTATAACGTTGTCGTTACCGATGCCGAGAAGAGTTATCTCGCATATCACATTGTTAACCTGCTTGGAGAACCTGGTCTCTAGGCATAACGTGCCCACACATCGATTGATATAAGGCAAGGCTCACGGTCTTGTCCAGGGCACATCTGTCTTAATTTGCGGAAAAGGAAGGGGAGTACCGCTATGACCGCAAAAAAGAAGTTCAATTTCAAAGCGCCATTGGAGGTGTTCGCGAAGTCGATCGTCCAGCCGATGATGTGTCTCTCGGTTGCCGGCATCCTGCTCATCGTGGGCATCATTCTGACCAACAAGACCATTTGTGCTTTGGTCCCCGTACTGGGCTCCGGTCCGTTCCAGCTTGTGGGCGCCGTTGTCTACCAGTCGCTGATGTTTATCATCAACAACCTCTCGATTCTGTTCTGCGTGGGCATTGCCGGCGCCATGGCAAAGAAGAACAAGGGCCATGCTTCGCTGATTGCCCTGATGTCGTTCTTCCTGTTCCTGCAGGCTAACAACATCGTGCTCAACGCCACCGGCTCTCTTGCCGATGCGAGCGGCATGCTCGGTCTTACCGGAACCGGCCAGGCCACCGTTATGGGCATCCAGGTGCTCGATACCGGCGTGTTCGGCGGCATCATCCTGGGCTGCATCACCGGTGCCGTGTTCAACAAGTACTCGAACAAGCAGTTCCCCATTGCCCTTTCGATGTTCTCGGGCGTTCGCTTTCCGTTCCTGATCATGATCATCATTTCCTGGATCATGGGCGCTGGCTTCTGCATCGTTTGGCCTCCGGTTCAGGGTGCCATCTCCTCCGTTGCCGGCATCATTAAGGAGTCGGGCAACATCGGTCTGTTTATTTACGGCATGCTCAACAAGCTGCTCGTTCCCACCGGTCTGCACCACCTCATCTACACCCCGTTCCAGTTCTCCGATGTGGGTGGCACCCTGACGCTGGGCGATCAGGTTATCGCCGGTGCCTACCCCATCCGTGTCGCCGAGATGGCAATGACGGGCCAGCCCTTCTCCGATAGCACCTACTTCAACAGCTACACCTTCAACAACTTGTGGCCCTACATCGGTATCGGTCTCGCCTTTATCTTCACCGCTTACAAGGGGAACAAGGATAAGACCAAGGCCGTTATCATCCCGCTGATCATCACCGCCGTGCTCTCCTGTGTCACCGAGCCCATGGACTTCCTCTTTGTCTTTGCCGCTCCCGTGCTCTTTGTCGTTCACTCGGTTCTTTCCGGCATCTTCCTGGTCCTGCTCAAGGTCCTCTCCGTGCCCGCTTCGACTGCAGGCGGCATCATCAACATCGTGGTTTCCAACCTGGTCCTCGGTGTCGACAAGACCAACTGGCCGGTTATGCTGGTGCTTGGAGTCGTCAACGCCGCTCTGTACTTCTTCCTCTTCACCTTCCTCATCAAGAAGCTCAACCTCCACACGCCTGGTCGCGAGGAGGAGTCCGAGCTCGCCGAGTCCGTTGCCGAGGGCGAGGCCGCCGCGTCTGTCGCGGTGAAGCAGGGCGCTGTTGCCGCGGCTCCCGCAGAGGGCGTCGATGCAGGTATTGCCGACCTGGTCGCAGGTCTTGGTGGCAAGGACAACATCGAGGAGCTCGAGAACTGCTTTACGCGTCTCCGCGTGAACGTTAAGAACCCGGACCTCATCAATGAGGACCTCATCAACCACGTGCCCAACAGCGGCATCAACCGCAACGGCAATAATATCCAGATCATCTTTGGCATGAAGGTCGCCGAGATGCGCGACAAGGTCGAAAACGCAATTGAGAAGGAGCAGTAAACAATGATCATTACTCTGTGTGGTGGCGGATCCACCTTTACCCCCGGCATCGTCAAGTCCATCGCCCTGCGCAAGGACGAGCTCGACGTTGACGAGATTCGTCTGTACGACATCAACGAGGAGCGCCAGCGCAAGATCGGCGTGCTCGTGGACTGGATTTTGCACGAGGACCTCGGCCTGGACATCAAGCTCACGGTGACCACCGACAAAAAGACGGCTTTTACCGACGCGAGCTTCGTGTTTGCCCAGATGCGCGTGGGCGGCTACGCCATGCGCGAGCAGGACGAGAAGATTCCGCTGCGTCACGGCTGCGTGGGTCAGGAGACTTGCGGTTGCGGCGGCCTTGCCTA
>CABUMU010000007.1 GCA_902492855.1 uncultured Collinsella sp.
CGCGCCCTCCATCCCAAAACTGGGTAGAAGAAAGCCAAAACGCAATCGCAGGAGGTCAATATGACTGCAGAAGATAAGGCAAAGAACGCCGGCAAGGTCGCGCTCGTCCTGGAGGGCGGTAGTTTTCGCGGGCAGTTTACCGCGGGCGTGCTCGACGTTCTCATGGAGGCCGGCGTCGAGATTCCGGCTGTCTACGGTGTATCGGCCGGCGCCCTCAACGGCGTGAACTACAAGTCGCACCAGATCGGCCGTGCCAACCGCATCAACCTGGCTTTCTGCAATGACAGCCGCTTCATGAGCGCCGCATCGTTTGCGTCCACGGGCTCCATTGTGGGTTACGACTTTATCTTCAACGATGTCCAGGACCGCCTGGATCCCTTTGACAACGAGACGTTCGACGCGAGCCCCATCGAGATGTACGCCGTCGCTACGGACATGCTCTTTGGAACCGCCACGTACCTCCCGGTCAAAAGCGCCGTGCTCGACCTCGATGCCGTGCGCGCCTCGACGTCGCTGCCGCTGGTGACGCCGCCGGTCGAGATTGACGGGCACAAATACGTCGACGGTGGCGTGGCCGATTCGGTCCCCATCGAGCACGTGCTGGAGGAGGCGGGCTTCGACCGCGCGGTTGTCATTGTTACGCAGGACCGCTCGTACGAGAAAAAGCCCTACGAGTTTATGCCTGCCGCGCGTGCGCGTTATGCCGACCACCCCTATCTGCTCGAGGCTATCGAGACGCGCCACGACCGTTATAACATCCAGCGCATGCATCTGTGGAAGTATGAGCGCGAGGGCCGTGCGCTGGTCGTTGCTCCGCAAAAGCCGGTCGAGGTCGGCCACGTTGAGCACGATTCGGCAAAGCTCCTCGACCTGTATATCCAGGGCCGTCAGGAGGCAAAGTGCCTGCTCGCGGAAATCCAAGAGTTCGTTGAGCGCTAGCGACGACGAACCCTCAAAAGATGACAACAGCTAAAGAGCTGGAAAATCACGGCTCGTGGATGACATGTGCAGAAACTCTGGTCGGAGCCAAAATACCTGTTGACTCGTACGGCGAGCGGGGTAATATGGACGGGTTACTTGCAGAGCCCCGTGAATCTCTGTAACAACACGTACTGTACATGGAGGAGTCTAAGTGATTTCGAAATCGACTCACTACGCCAAGCAGGGCGAGGTCCAGCGCAACTTGCCACCCAGATCGCAATGATCCTGCGCGGTAAGAACAAGCCCCAGTTCACGCCCAACAGCGACTGCGGCGACTTCGTTGTCGTCATCAACGCCGATAAGGTCCAGCTTACCGGTAACAAGGCCGACACGAAGACCTATTATCGCCACAGCGGCTACAACGGCGGCCTCAAGGCTGAGAGCTTCCGCCAGGCTATGGAGAAGCACCCGGAGAAGGTCATCGAGCGCGCCGTTCGCGGCATGCTGCCCAAGACCACCCTCGGCCGTGCCCAGATGACCAAGCTTAAGGTCTACGCTGGCACCGAGCATCCGCATGCTGCCCAGAACCCCACGAAGATTGAGCTGGAGGCTTAAAGATGGCTGAGAACACCGTTGTCTACCAGGGTACCGGCCGTCGTAAGAACGCCGTCGCCCGCGTCCGTCTCGTCCCCGGCACCGGTAAGGTGACCATCAACAAGCGTGACGCCGAGCAGTATTTCGGCCGTCATCAGCTCGTTGAGAACGCCCTTGCTCCCTTCAAGGTGACCGACACCGCCGGTCAGTTCGACGTTATCGCTCTGTGCGATGGCGGCGGCATCTCCGGTCAGTCCGGCGCTCTGCGCCTGGGCATCGCTCGCGCTCTTCTGAACGCTGGCGACTACCGTGCTGACCTCAAGAAGGCCGGTTTCCTTACGCGCGATGCTCGCGTGGTCGAGCGCAAGAAGTACGGCCTCAAGAAGGCCCGCCGCGCTCCCCAGTTCTCCAAGCGCTAAGGTTTTATCTCCTTTCGAGATACAATGTACAAGCGGGGCCTGCCGATTCCTCGGCGGGTCCCGCTTTTCTTTTTCGACTAGGGCGGGCGGTTGCATATCGCCTGCTAGGGAAGGAGCGATCCTATGCCCCAGAACATCTTCGGTACCGACGGCGTCCGTGGCGTCGCCAACGCCGATCTTTCGTGCGACCTCGCGTTTCGCCTGGGCCGCGCGGCGACCAAGTTTCTTGGTCCGGACATCTGCATCGGCCGTGACACGCGCCTTTCGGGCACCATGCTCGAGAGCGCTCTGACCGCCGGCATTATGGCCGAGGGCGGCCGCCCGCATTGCTGCGGCGTCATCCCCACGCCTGCCGTGGCACTGCTCACCGTCCAAAACGAGCTCGACGGCGGCATCGTCATCTCTGCTTCGCATAATCCGCCGGAGTTCAACGGCATCAAGTTCTTTAGCCGCAAGGGTATGAAGCTTCCCGATGCTGTCGAGGAAGAGATCAGCGCCTGGGTCATGTCCGAGGAAGCCATGGCTGCCGACACGCTGCCGACTGGCGCCGGCGTGGGCCACATCATCAAGATGAAGGACGCCCGCAAGGCATACGTCGACCACGCCATCGATACGCTTGATGGCCTGAGGCTCGACGGCCTGGTCGTTGCCGTCGACTGCGGTCACGGTGCTTCCTGCCAGACTACGCCCGCCGCGCTGCAGCGCCTGGGTGCCACGGTCCATGCCATCAACACCGATTACTGCGGCACCGACATTAACGTTGAGTGCGGCTCTACGCACCTCGAGCCCCTCCGCGAGCTCGTGCTGCGCACCCATGCTGACATCGGTCTGGCCCACGACGGCGACGCCGACCGCGTACTGTTCGTGGACAGCGAGGGTAATGAGATCGACGGTGACTACATCCTGGCTATCTGCGGTTCTGACCTCGCCGCTCGCGGCAAGCTCGCCAACTCCGAGATCGTCTCGACCGTCATGTGCAACCTGGGCTTCTCCATCGCTATGAAGGAGCAGGGCTTCGAGATGGTTCAGACCGCCGTGGGCGACCGCTACGTTCTGGAGCGCATGCTCGCGGACGGTGCTGTCATCGGCGGCGAGCAGTCCGGTCACATCATCTTCCTGGAGCACAACACCACCGGCGACGGCTTGGTGACGGCTCTGCAGCTGCTGGCCGTGCTCAAGCGCACCGGACGCACCCTCACCGATCTTGCCGGCATCATGAAGAAGTACCCGCAGGTACTCGTCAACGTGCATTCCGACAACAAGGCTGGTCTGGACGATTGCCAGCCCATCTGGGATGCCGTCGCTGCTGCCGAGAAGGAGCTTGATGGCCGCGGCCGCATTCTGGTGCGCCCGAGCGGTACCGAGCCGCTGGTCCGTGTGATGGCCGAGGCCGAGACGCACGAGTTGACCCAGCGCGTTGTTGACGACATCGTCGAGGTTGTCAAGCGCGAACTTCCCTAATGGCCAAAAACGGGTGCCAAGTGGTAAACTGATAAGGTTATTTTGATTGATTGGTATGTCCGAGGGGGAGCATGTTCACTAAAGTCCTAAGGTCTTTTGGTATGCGTGGTCGAGTCCTTACGCTGGATGCTCCCATCTCGGGTGATGTCATTCCGTTGTCCGAGGTCAATGACCAGACGTTTGCCACCGGCCTTTTGGGCCAGGGCGTGGCGATTCAGCCTACCGGCACGCGCGTGATTGCGCCGGCAGACGCCAAGGTCGAGGCCATTTTTCCCACGGGACACGCCGTTGCGCTTAACACAGTCGATGGCTTGGACGTGCTCATCCACGTTGGTTTGGACACTGTTCAGCTCGAGGGCAAGCACTTTACCGTACATGCGCAAGTGGGCGACATCGTCCATAAGGGCGATGTGCTCATCGAGTTCGATCGCGAGGCAATTGCTGCCGAGGGCTACGATGTGACGGTTCCCATCTTGGTGTGCAACTCCGTTGAGTTCTCGAGTATCAAGGGCTCCGTTGGTGTGCATGTCGAAGAGATGGACCAACTCATCGTTGCTCGCGAGCGCTAGCAAGTGCACGTGGCCATTAGCCTACAATTCAAACACGTTTACGGAGGGCGCCCTTGAAAGAGGACGCCCTCCGTGGCAAGATGGGATTTGTCCGAGGCTAAACAGCTTTGGGTCACCGTGGACGGGCAGGGGCCTCGACGCGGTTAGACACGAGACACATACATTACGCGACCTCGCCCTGGTGGCCGCACACGTTGGTTGCGGCCGACGCGGGCCGCGGGCAAGTGCTTGTAAGGGAGCCTTGCCTCTCTTGTACGAGAAAGGACGCGTAATGAAGATCATTAAAGCTAAAGACTACGAGGATATGAGCCGCAAGGCCGCCAATATCATCTCGGCCCAGGTTATCCTCAAGCCCGACTGTGTACTGGGCCTTGCCACCGGCTCCACCCCGATCGGTGCCTACAAGCAGCTCGCTGCTTGGTACGAGAAGGGCGACGTCGACTTTGCCGAGGTCAGCACCTATAACCTGGACGAGTATCGCGGCCTTTCGCACGACGATCCCCAGAGCTATCACTACTTCATGCGTGAGAACTTCTTCGATCACATCAACATCGACCTGAACAACACGCATGTGCCCGACGGTTCCAACCCCGACGCCGCCGCTGCCTGCTCTGAGTACGACAAGATCGTCGCCGACGCCGGTTACCCGGATCTGCAGCTGCTCGGCATCGGCAACAACGGCCACATCGGCTTCAACGAGCCCGATGACCACTTCTCCAAGGGTACGCACTGCGTCGACCTCACCGAGAGCACTATTCAGGCCAACAGCCGCCTGTTCGACAGCATCGACGATGTTCCTCGTCAGGCCTACACCATGGGTACCCAGACCATCATGTATGCCCGCATGATCCTGGTCGTCGCCAACGGCGAGGCCAAGGCTCAGGCCGTGCATGACATGTGCTATGGTCCGGTTACGCCCGAGTGCCCGGCTTCGATCCTGCAGCTGCACACCAACTGCGTTGTCGTTGCCGACGAGGCCGCCCTTTCGCTCTGCGAGTAGCGCGAATCCTGCAGCTCGACATAGCCTTGCCTAAGGCCTCCGCTTTGCGGGGGCCTTTTTGCTATCCCTTTTTGCCCATTTGACCAAAAACTTGCCGCTAGCTTGACGAATGCCGGATGCCCAACAGCTTGATTCATTCCTTATCAGATTCTATGCAAAAATGCCACTAAAAGGTCGTAGACGGTAGCGGGTGCTAGGCGAGTTGAATGACATGGCTGAACCTTGTTCATCTGCGTTACACTGCCGCTTGGATGGGACAAGCTGACAAGCTCATTTACCTGCTTAAAGACCGATTAGTCGGGGGATTAATAACAATCGGCCCTCGCTGTACAAAAACTTGCCGCTTTCGTACCAAAAGACAACCTAAAACACAAGGTCGCTCTATTCATAGCGCGGCTTGTATGGTCTTGCGGCTACAGTGTCCATACGGTCGAGTTGAGGAGCGGGCATGGTAAACGATTTGAGCGGTATAGACGACCTCGAGCTGATGCCGCTGGGCGGAGGCTATATGGTGCGACGCGAACGCTTGATGAATGAGCTTATCGCCAAGGGCCGAAAGGCCGGCATCGTGGTTCTTTATGCGCCCGACGGGTTTGGGAAGACCTCGGTGCTGCTGCAGTACACCCATGAGGTTAAATGCGACCCGACGCGAGGCCCCGTGCGGATTATCGAGGCCGATCGCGCCATTGGGCGCGAGGTGTTTATGCAGCTCGAGGTGGTTACCGAAGAACTCAAAGACAAACCGCACTCCCTTATCGCGATTGATAATGTGCCAAACCTCGATCAGCACGATACCGAAGACCTCATCGACAGGATTCGCGGCCTGCGCGCTATGGGGGTTGGGGTCTTTATCTCCTGCCGTCCTTCAAATCGTCAGCTGATTCATGGGCTGAGCGATTCGGTTAAGATCAATGCGCAGATGCTCAAGGTGCATGCCTATGAGTATTCGGCGTGGGCATCGGCGTTTTCGATCAGCACATCGCTCGACTTCTATCAGCTCACGCAGGGCGTGCCCGAGCTCGTTTCGGCATTGCAGACGGGTCTGTATGGCCAAGGCGACGTAGCCGGCCTGCTCGAAAACGAGATTGTCAACGTATATGGCGCGGCACTTGCCGATCTGGCTTCGCTCGACAATAATGCGCTGTTTTGCGTGGCATGTCTCATGGTTTTGATGGGCGAGGGCAATATCGCAGAACTCGAGGCTTGCGGGATGAGGCTGTCGATGGTCGACCAGTCCTATTTTGTACGCGACTACCCGATCTTTGGCTTGGATCCCGCCGAGCGGAGTTTTACGTGTCTGGGCACGGAGGATAACGGACGCTTGCGCTTGCGTAAGTTGGTGGCCGAGGTTCGCCCCGAACTTGTTCCGAGGGCGGCCCGGATTTTGCTTAAGGCGGGCCGATGCGATGCGGCGATGGGCCTGGCGGACGCCTTTTTGGACCGTGAAGCGGTCCTTGAACTTGCTGGGCAGTATGGGGTCGATCTGGCTCTGACGGGGCACGGGGCCGATATCTGCCGAGCGGCGCTGGGCACGATCGATGCCGACGATCCGGCTCCAGAGCCAACGCCTGCCGAAGCGCTTGGCGTATATCTGGCAGCGGTCAGCGTGTCCAATACAAAGCTCGCTCGCTATATGGCATCGGTCATCGAGCGCGGGGGCGAACGGGCGGCCTGCGAAATAGACCCTGTTTCATGGAGGGTGGCCCAGACGCTGACGGCTGTTTGCTATGGGGACAACGGGCTTGGGCTTCCTACGAACCTGGCCGTGCCAGAAATCGAGACATCCCATACCGCACTCGATATGTTGTCTGCGCATATCGAGGTCAAGCGGTGCCTGACCGAGCGGGGAGATGACGGCGGCGTTCTACAGCAGCTCAAAACGAGCAAGGCCTACGACTGCGAGCTCGACATCGCGGGGATTGTTATACGGGCCGATAGTATGCTGGTGGAGCTCTTTGACGGGTCGTTTGCGGGAACCGACGAGCGCGACGACGAGATGACGGTGGTGCGGGAGGCGCTCGACGTACACGGGCTTAAGGCGATGGCTATCTGGGTGCGCATGGTGTTGGCGGCACGGCGGCTCCTTTCCGGCTTGCCGGTAACCGACGACGCGGCGTTCAACGAGCTCGATCGTTTTGCCGTGCGCATGCGCGACAACCAGATTCAGCTGTTTGGCCTGTTGCTAGAAGGCTGGCAGTCGCTGGCAGAGGGACGGCCGGTTAATGCAAAGTTCCGTGCGGTCCAAGTGCTCAAACTTGCCGAGGAGTCGATTGCGTACATGCGCGATAACGCATTGCTGCTGGAGCGCGCGGCATATTTACGTAACACCTCGATGGTTTCGGTTCGCGAGGAAGCGGAGTTGCTCGATATAAGCCAGACGCAGGTTGGTGGAGCGGAGGCCTGGATGGTGGCGCTGCATTTGGCCTGTGCGGGCCGAGACAGCGATCTTGCGGCCTGGATGTCCATGAATCGTGCGGGGATTCTAGAGCCATCGTATCGGCTCTTTGCGCGCCTTGCCATGCATTGTCTGGGCGAGCCGGCGGCCAGGATACGCAAGAAGCTTCCCGTGCGCGAGCTGTCGCGGTACTCGCTGCGCGACGATTTGGAAGGGGAGGGCGAGCGCCTATTCCAGGCCGGCGAGGTTGAAGCCGTTGATACCATCGACCATATCGAGATTCGCATGTTTGGTGCGTTTCGCGCCGAGCGCGACGGGTTTCCCATCACGGACAAAATGTGGCGCCGCAAGAAGGCGGCGACGCTTGCCGAGCGGCTTGCGCTGGGCATGGATGCGCTCGTCGATCGTGAGACGCTGGCCATGGAGCTGTGGCCCCATGCCGAGTTCAATAGCGCCCGCAACAACCTGTACTCGACGATATCGCGCTTGCGGTCGGCTTTGGGGCCGACGCCGGATGGCAAGTCATGCGTGCTCATCCAAAATGAATGCATTGGGCTCAACGGCGACTACGTCAAGACCGATGTACGGCTGTTTGACCAGATAAGCCGCGAGGTTTTGGGAAATCGCACGGGTGCGCGCGGGCCCCATCTGATTGAGCTGTGCCTTAAGATTGAGCAGCTTTATGCCGGACCGTTGTATGTTCCCAATGGCTGTAATCCCACCTACTTTTTGCGCATGCGGCGCATTATGCAGTCAAAGTACATCGATTGCATGATTAAGGGAGCAAATGCCGCTCTAGAAGAAAACGATCTGCAGTCGGCGATTTGGCTGGCGGAGTCGGGGCTTCGGCAGGAAACGGCGCGTGAGGATATGGTGCGCTGCGCCATGCGCGTCTACAGTGCGGCGGGGCGACGGCGCGATATCGTCGAGCTGTACAGCGGGCATATGCACCATCTGAGGGAGCAGGTCAATGGCGTGCCCGAGCCCGAGACGCGGCGTCTATACGAGCGCTTGGTGGAGGGGCGGCTCAATCGCGTGCTGGTCGAGCGATAAAAAACGGGCTCCCGAAGTACTTGGGCACCCGTAAGCTTGCTATGTGTTGGCTCGTCGATCACTGGCTCTTAGACGAGCTTGATCTTCTCGATGTCCTTGCGCGAGGACTCGCGATACAGCGAGAACTTGCGGCCGATAACCTGGACGACATCGGCGTGGCAACGCTCGGCGAGCTCCTCGGCGGCCTCGCGGGCGGAAAGGCTGGAGCCATCGAGCACGGAGCACTTAACGAGCTCGTGCTTCTCTAGGTAGGCGACCGTCTGCTCGACGGTGCCCTCGTTGACGTCGGACTTGCCGATGATGATGGCGGGGTTGAGGTGATGGGCCATGCTGCGAAGCTGCTTGACCTGTGCTCCTGTCAGTGCCATGGGTTCTCGCTTTCTATGTATGGGGCGCCCCGCGACGGGGCCTTAATCTACGTGAGCTGTCCCACGATAGCGCAGGAACGGCGCGGTGTGGAGCGCGTTTGCTCAGTTCAAAAAGAATGCGGATGCCGAGTGAGTGGGCGGTGCGGGCTGCGAACAGGCTATAAGCTGGGCGCAGAGACCGGCTCCCATGCAATAAACGCCCAACGAACCTTGCGGACATGATCGAGCATATAGCGCCCCTGCGGCACGCCCTTGGAACCCGGCTCACCGGCATGGGGGTTCTCGATCATGTGTTGGGCGATGTAGTCGCGCAGGCAGTCGATCTTATCCTCGTTGCCATGCTCGAGCATACGGGAAAAGTCTGCCACGCCCGCCTCGAGACTATCGAAGGTGTCGCGGCGGGGCGATTCAAAATACGTGATCTGCGGCAGTGCACCCATCTGAATAAGGATGTTAAAGGCGTACACAAAACCATTGCTACAGGTAACCGAGGCGCCGATGGCGTTCATCAGGTGCAGGTCATAGCGCGGGCTGGAGTTGGCGACCATCGTGACGGCACAACGACGACGAGCCGTACGATCAAGCTTGGCAAGCGCGCCTTTTAGATTGGTCGTCGTAACCGAACGACTGGCAAAGGCAACATCCACCGCTTTCGCGACCGGTCCAACCAAATCCCAATCATCATCCCAAGCAAGCTCAAGCGGCGTAATGAGATCCTCGAGTCCATAGTACTCAATACCAGCATCAAGGGTGCCCAGCATGGCGGGGGAGAAATCAGCCGCAATCACAGGATGCCCAGCCTGAGCAAGCGGAATAGCAATCGACCCAGCCCCGCACCCCATATCGAGCACCGATTCGCCGGGCTCAAGCGCCAACAGCTTTATAAAATCCCGAGCATAAGGGGCAGTCTCCAACGGCCGAAAATGCCGAGCCCTTTTATCCCACTCAAAAGAATCATCAGCCCGATGCCGAGCGGCCTGCAGACGCATCCATTCGCCATTCCAATCCGCAGCAAGCAGCTCGGAGCGAGCATCCCCATCAACCACGGGCCAACCTCCTAGCAACAAAAAAGCGACTCCTCCCAAAAGAAGAGCCGCAACCAGCATATATCAGAAAAAGAACTGTTCCAACGCCAAACCGCCGCACCAGCCAAGTGGTGCAGGAGCGAAGCGACTGCAACCGGGATAGAGCCCAACTGAGGTCCCGTTGTGCGGGAGCCCCGGGGAGGGCAAATATATAAGGTCGATCGCGAGTTCCGCACGAGCCGGAGAGCACTTAATGTGCTCTCCGTGCGAGTCAGGACTGTCCGAGCAGGCGACCTTATATATTTGCCCTCCCCGGGGCTCCTCGCCAGTCCCCTCAGCTAGTTCTTCAGCGAGTTCAGCGGTGCCGGGAAGCGTCCACCACGGTGGGCAAGCACGGTGCCGGCGTTGGGGTTCACCGGCATGATGGGTGCACGGCCAAACAGGCCGCCGTACTCGACGCAGTCGCCCACGCCCTTGCCGATGGCGGGAATCACGCGGACGGCCGTGGTCTTGTTGTTGATGACGCCGATGGCCATCTCGTCGGCGATGATGCCGGCGATGGTCTCGACCGGAGTGTCGCCAGGGATGGCAATCATGTCCAGGCCAACGGAGCACACGCAGGTCATGGCCTCGAGCTTCTCGAGCGAAAGCGCGCCGGCTTCGACGGCGGCGATCATGCCGGCGTCCTCGGACACGGGGATAAAGGCGCCCGAGAGACCGCCCACGCTGGAGCTGGCCATGACGCCGCCCTTCTTGACGGCATCGTTGAGCATGGCGAGCGCGCAGGTCGTGCCGGGGCCACCGCAGGTGCCCACGCCGATGATCTCGAGGATGCGCGCGACGGAGTCGCCGATGGCAGGCGTGGGAGCCAGCGACAGGTCGACAATGCCCTTCTCGACACCCAGGCGATGGGCGGCCTCGCGGCTCATGAGCTCGCCGGCACGGGTGATCTTAAAGGCGGTCTGCTTGATCTTCTCGGCGACTTCCATCATCGATGCGGAATCGGGCAGCGTTTCCAGGGCTGCGGCCATAACGCCGGGGCCCGAGACGCCTACGTTGATGACGGCGTCGGCCTCGCCGCCGCCGTGGACGGCGCCCGCCATAAACGGGGAGTCCTCGACCATGTTGGCAAAGCAGACAAATTTGGAAGCGCCGACGGAGTCCTGGTCGGCCGTGAGTTTAGCGGCATCGATGATGGTCTGGGCGGCCATGAGCACGGCGTCCATGTTGATACCGGCGCGCAGGCTGGCGACGTTGACGCTGGAGCAGACGCGGCTCGTGGTGGCGAGCGCCTGGGGGATGGACTGGATGACGCGGCGGTCGGCGTCGCCGATGCCCTTCTGGACGAGCGCGGAGAAGCCGCCCAGGTAGTCGATGCCGAGCGTCTCAGCCGCGCGGTCGAGGGCATGCGCGATGGGGGTGAGGTCCTCATCCTTGCAGCACGCGGCGATCTGCGCCACCGGGGTGACGGAAACGCGCTTGTTGACGATGGGGATACCGTACTCGCGCTCGAGGTTCTCGGCGGTCTCGACCAGATGCTCAGCCGTGTGCGTCACGTGGTCGTAGATCTTCGTGCACATGCGGTCGAGGTTCTCGTCACCGCAACCCATGAGCGAAACACCCATGGTGATGGTCCTGATGTCGAGGTTCTGCTCCTCAACCATGCCGCGGGTTTCCGCGATTTCTGCGGGCGTGATCGCCATCCTTGCGCTCCTATCTGCCAAAACGAGCATAGTCTTATCTATTCTAACGTGCCGCACGTGCCAAGTGGCGCATGCGGCACGTTTTGGTGCTCGGTTATTTCCGTTGTGTTACTGCCCAAAGACCTCTTCGGCGATACGAGCGCTTTCGGCGGCGTCCTTGGCGTAGTAGTCAGCGCCGATCTGCTTGGCGTATTCGGGGGTGAGCACGGCGCCGCCTACGATAATCTTGACGCCCGGCACCTCGGCATGAAGCAGCTTGATGGTCTCTTCCATGGCCACGACGGTGGTGGTCATAAGCGCCGAGAGGCCGACGAGTTTGATATCGCGCTCCTTGACGGTCTTGAGTACCTCCTGCGGATCGACATCGCGGCCCAGGTCAAAGACGGTGTAGCCGTAGTTGTCGAGCAGCATTTTGACGATGTTCTTGCCAATATCGTGGATGTCGCCCTTGACGGTGGCCACGCAGATCTTGCCCTTGTCGGCAATCTCGCCGGCGGGCATCAGGCGTTTGATGGTGTCGAAGCCCACGCGTGCGGCCTCGGCCGAGGCCATGAGCTGCGGCAAGAAGAACTTGCCCTGGTCAAAGAGGACGCCAACCTCGTCGAGGGCGGGGATAAAGTGATTGTTGATGAGGTCCATGGCGTCGTGGTCTGCCAGCAGACGCTCGGTCTCGGCAGCGATCTCGCCTTTGCGGCCCGAGACGACCATGTGGCGGATGGGGTCGTCGTTGCCGTCGGTGCCGGCGGTGCCCGCGGCAGGCGTGGCATCACTCGATGCGGCCTGAGCCGCTGCCGGGTTGGCGGCGATCTTGTACGGATCGGTCCAACCGGCATAGCGCTCGATGTATCCGGTCGAGCCCTCGTCCTCAACGCTCAGGACGCGATAACTGTAGACAGTATCCATAAAGCGCTTGGAGCCCGGGTTCATGATGGGGGCGTCCAGGCCCGCGCCAAAGGCGGCGGCCAAAAAGACCGAACCCAGCAGCGGGCGGGCAGGCAGGCCAAAGCTGATGTTCGACACGCCGAGCGCGCATTTGACGCCCAGGCGCTCCTTGCACAGGGACATGGCGCGCAGGATCTGCTCGGCCTGGCGCTGGTTGGTCGAGGCGGTCATGACCAGGCAGTCGATGAGGATGCGGTCCGGTCCGATGCCGTAACGGGCAGCCTCGGCCACGATGTGCTCGGCGATGGCGAAGCGAGCCTCGGCGGTATCGGGGATGCCGCCTTCGTCGAGCGTAAGGCCGACAACGTTGGTGCCGTAGTGGGCGACCAGCGGAAAGATCTCATCCATGATCTGCTGCTTGCCATTGACCGAGTTGATGATGGGCTTGCCGGCGTAGCGGCGCACGGCGGCCTCGACAGCGGCGGGATCGGTGGAGTCGATCTGCAGCGGCAGCAGCGTGGAGCCCTGGAGCTGCTCGGTGGCCTGTTGGATGATCTTGACTTCGTCGATCTCGGGCAGGCCGACGTTGACGTCCAGGATGTCGGCGCCCTGTTCCTGCTGGCTGATGCCCTGGCTCACGACGTAGTCCAGGTCGCCGTCGCGCAGGGCCTGCTGCAGGCGCTTTTTGCCGGTGGGGTTGATGCGCTCGCCGATGACGGCGATCTTGTGGCCGTCGCAGGGAAGGTCCACGACCGTTTGGGCGCTCGTGACCGACATGCTGGGCTTGCGGTGACGCGGACTGGGCGTGTGATTGTCGATAAGCGTGCGCAGGGCGGCCATGTGCGCCGGCGTGGTTCCGCAGCAGCCGCCCACAACGCTCACGCCGTCCTCGATCATGCCGGCGACGGCCTTGGCGTATTCGGAGGCCTGGATGTCAAAGACGGTGTTGCCGTCGTCGTCCACGTGGGGGAGTCCTGCATTGGCCTGCACCATAACGGGCTTGTCCGTAACGGTGAGCATACGTGTGGCGAGCCCTCGGAGCTCGGCCGGTCCCTGGCTGCAGTTGATGCCCAAAACGTCGGCGCCGATGGCGTCGAGGGTGATGGCGGCGACCTCGGGGCTCGTTCCCAAGAAGGTGCGGCCGTCCTCCTCAAAGGTCATGGTGGCAAAGACGGGCAGGTCGGAGTTCTCGCGGCAGGCGAGGACGGCAGCCTTGATCTCGGCAAGGTCGGTCATGGTCTCGATAATAAAGAGGTCCACGCCCGCGTCGACACCGGCGCGCACTTCCTCGGCAAAGAGGTCGTAAGCCTCGTCAAAGCTGAGGGTGCCTAAGGGACGAAGCAGCGCGCCGATGGGGCCGATATCGCCGGCGACGTAGCGGGCGCCGGCCGCGCGGGCGCAGGTGACGGCCGCGGCAAAGACGTCTGCCACGGTGGCGGCACCGTCGAGCTTGTGGGCGTTGGCGCCAAAGGTGTTGGCGGTGATCACGTCGCAGCCGGCCTCGACGTACTGACGCTGAATGTCGGTAATGACCTGGGGTTCCTCAAAGTTGAGCAGCTCGGGCAGGGCGCCCGCCTTCATGCCAGCGGCCTGCAACATGGTGCCCATGCCGCCGTCGAACAGCAGGTGTCCCGTGCCCTCGATGGCCGCACGCAGGCGATCGTCCTTAATGCGCAGATCGTCGATCGTGCGCGTCTTGTACGTGGCACCGTTGCGACGTGCGGCATCAACGGGTGCCGCCAATGCAGTGCCGTCAGAATCATGAGTGATAAGCGGAGTAAACATCGGGGGCTCCTAATGGCTGGAATAGCAGGTGGTGTGGGCGGCGCGGAAGCGGCAGTGCTCGCGCATGCGGCAGATATTGCAGGTGGGGCGGGTCTGGGCGTCGTGGACCTCGCCGTCGAACAGGCCGATCACCGCGGTCACGCTTTTGGTGGGCATAAGCAGGCTGGTGGGCGTGACGGTAAGCCCGATGAGCCGCGTGGCGTTGAGCGCATTGACGATCGAGCGCTGGGCCGAGAGCGGGCAGTCGCCGTAGCCGGGACTAAAGCGCCAGTTGCCGGCGAGTCCGTGTGCGGCAGCCGCAGCCTTGACCTGTTGGTCCATCTGCTCGACGGCGGCTTCTACATAGGCAGAGCATGCGGCGTCGAGCACGGCGCCCTCCAGGGGATGTTGGGCTCCCGTGGTGCGCAGGCGACGCTCGGCGTCCATGCCTAGGGTGCAGGCCATCAGCGCGGCCATGCGGGCGTCCTTAAGATGGCGATAGATATCGCGACCCCGTAGCTCAACGTTGGTGCCGACCAGACGGATGCAAGGCTTGCCCTGCTCATCCACGCCCGTGGCATCGACGGCAAACACGCGGCGCACGCCACGGGGCTCAATGTCCAGTTCCAGACGTTCAACGACAAGCTCAATACGTCGTGATAGTTCGGGCTCAATCTGCTGGCCGCCGTAACCCAGATACCGCAGCATCTCGGCACGGTCGACACGGGGATGGTGCGCGGCATCGATACGGTAGAGCGCCGGCGACGCAAGGTCGGCCGGCACTTCGACAGCGGTTGTATCGATGTACGGTTTTTCCATTACCCCAGGCGCTCCATAATGGTCGCGGCGATCGCAGGACGGTTCATAGTGTACAGGTGCAGGCCGTCGGCGCCGTGCTCCTTGAGGTCGCAAAGCTGGCGGCCTGCATAATCTACACCAGCTGCCTGCAGGCTCTCGGGGTCATTCTCGTACTTGGCGAGAATCTTGATGACGGGGGAGGGCAGCGACGCGCCGCACATAAAGACCATGCGGCTGATCTGCGACTTGCCCATAAACGGCATGATTCCCGCGGTAATGGGCACGGTGATGCCGGCCTTGTCGGCAAGCTCGCGAAAACGGTAGAAGCACTCGTTATCAAAGAAGAGCTGCGTCACAAAGAAGCTTGCGCCGGCGTCCTGTTTTTGCTTGAGGTGTTCGACCGAGAGGTTGAGATCCTCACAGGCAATGTGGCCCTCGGGGTAGGCTGCGGCGCCCACGCAAAAGCCGGCGTCGACGAGCTCGGGGATGAGGTCGCGGGCGTAGGCGTAGTCGGAGGCGGGCTTGTCGTCCTCGGTCGCGCCGGCAGGGAGATCTCCGCGCAGGGCCAGGATGTTTTCAACGCCGGCGGTGCGATACTCGTCGATCTTGGCGGCGATATCGGCATGCGAGCGGCCCACGCAGGTAAGGTGTGCCACCGAGGGCGTGTCGAATTCGCTCGAAATCATATGCGCGATGGGGGCGGTGGCGGCACCGTTGCCCGAGCCGCCGGCCGAGCAGGTGACCGAGACAAAGCTCGGCGAAAGCTTGCACAGATTGCCTGCCACTTCGCGAGCCGTGTCGAGGGTGAGCTCGCCCTTGGGCGGGAACATCTCAAACGAAACGGGCGCGGTGCCCTGGGATGCTGCCTGCTTAAAAACCTCGTCGACGCGCATATCGTGCTCCTCTAGATACGTAATAGTGTGATGTGTTGTAAGGATTCTACAGCACCACTGTGTCACGGTGGAGTTTCACTCGCTATTTGAGGATACCAATCAAAGATGCCTTGCTATCGGCTTTATCTATAACAGAGCGGCTAATCTAGGCACGGACTATAAAGACTGGTATCTGATGTGAAATACCAGTAAATAGAGCCCCATCCCAAATTGACTACCCTTAAACCATGGGGAGAGGTCTGCTATTTATACAGTTGATTGGCTGTTGAGGGTGGCAACGCCGCCTCGATAGGGTAACCTCATTGATTGGTTTCGCGACAGCAACATAACGGTAATGTCGCGGAAACACGGCGAGTCTAAGCTATGACTCGTTCGTTAGTAATCAACACCGCTTCTCACGCGGTGCCGATACGAAGGGAGTTCCGTATGGCCGATCTTACTGACCGCTTCGGGACCATGGTGTTCTCGGAGGAAGTCATGAAGGACTACCTCCCCAAGGACATTTGGAAGCGCCTTGCTGCAACCCTCGAGGGCGGTGAGCCGCTCGACCTGGATGTGGCCAACGCCGTTGCCCATGCCATGAAGGTCTGGGCCATCTCCAAGGGCGCGACGCACTACGCGCACTGGTTCCAGCCGCTTTCGGGCATTACTTCCGAGAAGCACGACAGCTTCCTGGAGCCCAACCACGACGGCACCGCCATTACCAAGTTTACGGGCAAGAACCTCATCCAGGGCGAGCCCGATGCCTCGAGCTTCCCCAACGGCGGCCTGCGTGCTACCTTCGAGGCCCGTGGCTACACCGCTTGGGACCCCACTAGCCCCGCCTTCATTAAGGACGATGTCCTGTGCATCCCCACGGCTTTCTGCTCCTACACGGGCGAGGCCCTGGACAAGAAGACCCCGCTGCTGCGTTCCATGACCGCGCTCTCGCGTGAGTCCAAGCGCGTTCTGGCGCTGTTTGGCAAGACCCCCAAGAAGGTTGTTCCTTCCGTGGGCGACGAGCAGGAGTACTTCCTGATCAAGAAGGACGCCTACCGCAAGCGCAAGGACCTGGTCATCACCGGCCGCACCCTCTTTGGTGCTGCTCCCTGCAAGGGCCAGGAGCTCGAGGAGCACTACTTTGGCGCTATCCGCCCCACCGTCTCGGCCTATATGAAGGATCTGGACGACGAGCTGTGGGCGCTCGGCATTCCCGCCAAGACCAAGCACAACGAGGTCGCCCCCTGCCAGCATGAGCTCGCACCGGTCTACGGTGAGGTCAACGAGGCCATCGACCAGAATCTGGTCATGATGGAGAAGATGAAGCTCATTGCCTCCCGTCACGACCTGGTCTGCCTGCTGCACGAGAAGCCCTTCGAGGGCATCAACGGTTCGGGCAAGCACAACAACTGGTCGCTCGGCACCGAGTCCGAGAACCTGCTCGACCCGGGCGACACCCCGCTCGACAACCTGCAGTTCATCGTCTTCCTCACCGCGGTGATCGAGGCCGTCGATAACTATCAGGAGCTCCTGCGCGCCTCCGTTGCCTCGGCCGGCAACGATCATCGTCTGGGCGCCAACGAGGCTCCTCCGGCGATTATGTCCATCTTCCTGGGCGACCAACTTACCGAGGTCGTCGAGAAGATTATCGATGGCAAGGCTTCCGTCCATGCCACGCGTGGCGTGCTCGACCTGGGCGCCGATACCCTGCCCAAGCTGATGCAGGACAACACCGACCGCAACCGTACCTCCCCGTTCGCCTTCACCGGCAATAAGTTCGAGTTTCGTGCCTGCGGCTCCGAGCAGAACGTCTCCGACTCCAACCTGGTGCTCGATGCCGCCGTGGCCAAGTCGCTCAAGTCCTTCGCCGACGCGCTTGAGGGTACGCCCGAGGATGAGTTCCAGGACGCTGCGCTCGAGTACTGCAAGAAGGTCCTGACCGACCACCAGCGCATCCTGTTCTCCGGTGACGGCTACTCCGACGAGTGGCCCGTTGAGGCCGAGAAGCGTGGTCTTGCCAACAACAAGACCACGGCCGACGCCCTGCCCGCCTTTGTTTCCGATAAGGCCATCGCGCTCTTTGAGGAGACGGGTGTCCTGACCAAGGCCGAGGCCCAGTGCCGCTACGACTGCAAGCTCGAGAAGTACAACAAGCTTATGAACATCGAGGCTACCACGATGGTTCGCGAGGCGCGTCGTACCTATCGCCCGGTCATTACCGCCTATGCCACCAAGGTCGCTAAGGGCCTTGAGACTATTCGTGCTGCCGGTGCTGAGGCCGCCATGCAGTGCGAGCAGAACACGCTCAACAAGCTCTGCAACGGCATCACCACCATCAACGACTCCATCAAGGCGCTTGACGCCGTGCATCAGAAGGCTGAGGCCCTCGATGGCCAGGAGCAGGCCAATGTGTATGCACACGAGGTCGTTCCCGCTATGGACACGCTGCGCGCCGCCGTGGATGCCATGGAGGAGATCGTGGCCGCCGACTACTGGCCGGTTCCGACCTACGACGACATCCTGTTCTACGTGTAGGGCGTAACTGACATATCGTCACAGTATTGAGCCGGGGTCCGCATCATGTGGGCCCCGGTTTTTGTTTGCGAAGGACGCTTTGAAGCCCGTTTTGCCGCCGATTTGCCTAGGTATAAAGGGCTATGGGCAAAAAACGTCAAATATGAGTACTGTCACAAGTCCTGTAACATTATTAATTTGCAAAATATGTAGTGTTACGCAACATATGTCCAAGTACTTAGCCGATAAACGTCTGCAATTTTTCCGCCGTAGGACACCTGACGTCTAAATCGATTTCTGAAGGCATGAAATCGCTGTTACTAAATCGGTAACAGTACTCATATTTGCCATTTTTTGCCCATGGTCCATCGGAAGATGCCGGGATCCGCACCCTGCCGGGTCCGAATCCCGGCATATCGGTAGCAAAAAGCCCGCTACCGAATTGGTAACGGGCTTCACATTTCAAATGGTGCCCCCAGCGGGATTCGAACCCGCGATATCCACCTTGAAAGGGTGGCGTCCTTGGCCGCTAGACGATGGGGACAGCGGGAAAGAGTATAGCAGACTTTTTTAGCCGTTCACATATCGTTGGCAAACTGAAAAACCACCACATAGGAGCTGGCTCTCTATCCCGATCATCAAACATCTCAACCTGTAACATCTGGGCTGATAAATCGGCTCTATGTGTTACAGATCGAGACAAAAGGCAGGCGTCGGGACGAACATCTCATTCTGTAACAGTAAGACGACTTTTAACGGTCTAGATGTTACAGATTGAGACAAACCGCTGGGACGGGTCAAAACCACCACAAAGGTGCCTGTCCCCTTTGTGGTGGTTGGGGCGTTAGGGGAGGAGCTTCATGGCGGCGTCGTGGGCGGCGCGCTCGCAGGTGTCGTCGAGGGGCTTGAGCGGCAGCAGGGCTGTGGCCTGCGCATCGCCGCGCCGCTCGAGGGCGTGCGCGATCAGCCAGTCAGCGAGTTCGGGGTTCTTGGGCAGCGCCGGGCCATGCAGGTACGTGCCGATGACACCCTTGTAGATGATGCCCTCAAAGCCATCGTCGCCGTTGTTGCCGGTGCCCGCGACGACGGACGTTCCGAGCGGCGTTGCCTCCGCGTCGAGCAGGGTGCGACCCCCATGGTTCTCGAATCCCACAAAGGGCTCAGGTGCCAGATCGGTTTTGACGGCTACGTTGCCGATCAGGCGATCGGAGCCACGTACGGTTTCGGCGGCAATGACGCCCAGGCCCTCAATGCGATCGTCGCCCATGTAGTACGAACGGCCGAGCAGCTGATAGCTGCCACAGATGGCAAGCAGTGTGCCGCCGTCCTCAACATAGGCCGCGACCTTGTCTTTTTGAGCGAGCAATTCATGTGCCACAGCCAGCTGATCGCGGTCGGAGCCACCGCCCATCATGACGATATCGGCATCGGTGAGATCGAGTGACTCGCCCATACGGACCTCGTCCACGCGCACGGGAATGCCACGCCAGGCGCAGCGGCGCTCGAGGGCGATGACGTTGCCGCCGTCGCCGTAGAGGTTAAGGGCATCGGGATACAGGTAGACGATGCGCAGCGGGTGCGAAAGCTCGACTGGCGCGATGCCGACAGGAAGAGCGCTGCCGTCGGCACGGGTTACGGCGCGCCCGGCAACAGCGTCGGCGGTGGCGCCTTTCAGCCCGTCGAGCTCCTTGACCAGCGGCGGGAAGGCCGTGTAGTTGGCGACGGCGTAGAAGGTGTCATCGGCGGCCTCGTCTGCCACGGCGCCAATTGCCTGCGCGACGTCCGAGATAATCGCGGCATCGATGCCGGCGTACTTGAGGCGCACCTGCATGTCGTGCGCGCGCGTGCCTCCGGCAAAGGCGACAAGACCCGGCGTGTCGGCGATGCGCTCAAAGTCGACGTCGTAGATCCACGATACATCGTGTCCGTCGGCGTCATTGTCGTTAAGGAAGAAAGCGCAGAGTCTGCCGCCTGCCGTCTTGATGGACTGGATTTGTCGATCGAAGCCTACGGGATTCTTAGCCAGGTTGGCCTCGACGGTGCGGCCGGCGATATCCCAGCGCCCCATACGTCCGCCGGCGGGGACGTAGGCATCGAGCGTAGGCTGTAGAAGCGCCGTATCCACGCCCAACTCGTGCGCAGCAAAGAAGGCGGCGGCAACGTTGTAGACCATGTACAGGCCGTTGTAGCGTGTGGCGATGTGTGCGGCAGCCGCGTCGGGCGCAGATCCAAAGACCAGGTCAAAGTCGTCGCAGCCGAGCTCCACGCCCGTCACGCGACGGACAAGCACAGGGCGGGCCCAGCCGCACGAGGGGCAATGGTAGGCGCCGAGCTGGCCGTATTGCACGTAGTCATACTCCAGCGGCGCGTTGCACTGTGAGCAAAAGCGCGAATCGCTAATACGGTCGGACTCGGTGTTGGTGGCGCCGTCGATGCCAAAGGCAATACTCGCGTTGGGAACGCGCGCGGCAATCGAGGCGCACAGCGGGTCGTCGGCGTTGTAGATAAGCGTTGTTGTCGGCGAGAGCTCCAACGCATGGGCGATGACCTCCTGGGTGTGATCGATCTCGCCATAGCGATCCAGCTGGTCGCGGAACAGGTTGAGCAGCACGAAGTACGTCGGCTTGAGCTTGGGCAGGACGCGTACGGTGTAAAGCTCATCGCACTCAAAAACGCCCACGCGCTTGCCGCCACCGGCTCGCTTGAGGCCGCTGCGCGCTTCGAGCAGTGCGCCCACCACGCCCGGCTCCATGTTGTTGCCGGCGCGGTTGCATACCACGGTGGCGCCGCTGGCGGCAACGGCGTCGGCGATGAGGTTGGAGGTGGTGGTCTTGCCATTAGTACCCGTAATCACCACGCTGCGGTCGACAAGGCCAGCGAGGTCGCTCAGCAACTCGGGATCGATCTTCATGGCGATGCGGCCGGGGAGTACGCCGCCCTGGCGTTTGAGAACAGAGCGCAGTCCCCAGCGAGCGATATCGCTCGAGGTGCAGGCAAGAGATGAGCGGAGATTCATGAAACCGTTCCTAACGTAAACGACATGGTCGGGTCGAGTGCGTCACTAAAATCCGTAGCGGCGCGCAAATTCCTGGGCAAGCTGCGATACATCTTCGCAGGCGTTGGCCCAGGGGGCAAAGTCGGGGGTGTCCGAGATAATGCCGTCGGCTTCCCAAACCGCCTGGTGCGAGAGGTCCCAGGGGTCGCGCGGCTCGGGTCGGCAGGGAAGGTACGGTGTCTGGTACATGGGATTCAGCAAGAAGAATGCGCCGCCCTCGCAGCGGTTAGCGAACTCACGCAGCGCACGCACCGCCGGACGCATCTTGTTCGTTTTGAACAAGAGGATTGTGCGGGCGAGCAGATACCAAGGAGAGTTCTCGAGCGCGTCAGCCCCGATCTCTTCCTCGAGCTGGTGGGCCAGGGCAAAAAAGCCGTCCTCGTCTTCCAAGCGAGCGAGGGCGAGTAACACGGTGCCTGCCGCTCGGGTGGGATAGCCTTCCGCCTTAAGAACACGGCGGGCGTAGTTGGCAGCAGCGCGGTAGCGGGCGCTCGCCATGCACAGCTGCGAGATGGCCTCGAGCGTGTGAAGCCACCCGATAAGAGCCGGCTCGCTCACGGTAAGGTCTGCTGCGGTGACACCGTCGGCCAAAACATTATTGGCCCAGTAGTGTGGGGCCTCCATATCGAACCCGGGCACGCTTTGCTGCAGGTAATCGGTCGTGGTCGCCTCGAGCTTCATCAGGTCGCCCAGACAGGCGTCAACGGGCGTGTCCGCCAAAATGATGGCGAGCAGCTGGGCATCGAGGACATACGCATCGATGCGGACAATCTTGAGCAGCTCATCGCGCATGTCGTCGAACAGACGATTGCGCGTCTGCTCGAACTCCTCGTCGCTGCCCATATCCTCGATGCGATGGAGCTCGTCGAGCAGGTGGCGATGAACACCGGCGTAGGACAGCAGTGCCTGAGCATGCTCGGTCTGCGCATACTTATGAGGGTTGACGCTCACGTCGTTATGGACAAGCTCGCGTGCTGCATCGGTGAGTTCGGGGTGCGACGCCAGATAGGTGCGCTCCAGGTAGGCGGGGATGTAGACGCTCGGATCCATTAGAGGTCTCCTCCCTTAAATGGAAGCCCCTGCTCGGCTGCGCGCAGGATGCGCTCATCGATTTGGGAACGCACGATATCGTTGGTAGCGACCCAGGCGGCGAAGCTGGCGTTGTCGGGGGCGCCCAGGCCCTCCTGCAGTACCGGCGTCGCCTCGGACAGCGCAAGGACGAGCTCGTCGGTGGAGCCCACACCCACGTTGACGCGGGCATAGACGCCATCGGGAAACTCGGTTTGGAAGTAGAGCGCCTCGGCCGCGTGCGGGCACGAGCGTGCGAGGATGCGCAAATAGTGCTCGGCGCCCTCGTAGTCCAGCTCGCGCCAGGCAGCGCTCATCAGCGCGATGAGCGTCCATGGGTCCAAGTCGCGCTCCGCGTCCTTGGGACGACGGCGCAGCGGCGTGTTGGCGAGATAGGGGACGGAGTGGGCAGAGCGAAATCGCTTGAGCTCCTCGGCGGGGTATTCGAGCTTTGCCATAGCGAGCATCGCGGTGTGGCGGACACCAGCGGGGTCGTTGGGCGCAAAGTCCAAGCTGCGATTCGCGGCTTCGAGCGACATGCGGTAGCGTCCGCTAATGAGCGCGCGCGATGCCAAGGCGGCAAGCCAGCGCAGGTAGGGGCGGCGCATAAGGTCGCCTGCGGCCTCACGCTCGTAGGGGTCCTGCGCCGAGGCGGTCTTGAGCGCCAGATCGTGCTCCACCTCGTCGCACTTGGACACCAGATACTGCACGTATTCCTCGTTGGAGCCGGCGGTGAGGGCGGTCAGCATGCGCTGAGCGTCCCAGTTGGTCGGGTCGAGCGCGGCTGCCTCGCGGAGCATGTTCTCGGCAGCTGCCTCTTCTTGCTCTGCCTGGGTATCGTCAGGGATAAAGGGAATGCGGTAGTCGACAGCCTCGACCACCTTGGCAATGAGGTGCCCGGCGCGGTCGCGGTCGTGCACGATGAGCGGTGCGGGGTTGCGGGTGAATTGTTCCATCAGACGCTCTACGGCGGCACCGTCGGTGAGCGGGATATTGTCGCGGCGCAAGGCCTCAAGAACGAGGCGATGGCAATCCTCTTGAATGGGATCGAATGCCATGGGGCCTCCTTTGCTGCGGTTAGGGTTCAAATGTTTCTATATAAGGTTCTAGTTTACCCGCATGTGGCACACCGGGGGTGCCGCACTTGGACTTGCACCTTTGCACCACGAAGACGGATGTCGCACAAATGTCGGCACCTTGGACGACCGAGTGGTATCACGGTGCCGCAAACGGTCGATTTTTGGCGGCGAACGGTGCATATTTTGGAGGGGCACGGTCCTGCCCGGGATATGTAGTCAACCTTGATAAAACGTTTGCCCAGCTTGGGAGTATGAATGCCGCACAAGGGTCTTCAGGGATAGAAAAAACGTTTCATCATTGGCGGCTTTAGGTGAATAACTGACCAACCAGAACGGTAAAATAGTGTTTGTCTGAGCGTTGAGACGTTTAGACATCGCGCATTGTCATCGCCGGCAACGCGCAAAGCGGTCCTAACGGAGCCAATTGGGTGCTCCGTTATATACGCAAGTCTAAGAGGGGCTTGTTTAGGAGGCACAGTATGGGACGTTTTACCAATCCTCGCGATCTGTACTTTGGTGAGGGCGCTCGCCACGAGGTGAAGAACCTCAAGGGTAAGAAGGCCATCATCGTTTCTGGCGGCAGCTCTATGCGCCGCGGCGGGTTCCTGCAGGACGTTGAGGCCGACCTCAAAGAGGCCGGCATGGAGGTCAAGCTGTTCGAGGGCGTCGAGTCCGATCCCTCCATCGAGACCGTCATGAAGGGCGCAGCCGCTATGCGCGACTTCGAGCCCGACTGGATCGTTGCTATCGGCGGCGGTTCGCCCATCGATGCTGCTAAGGCCATGTGGGTCTTCTACGAGTATCCCGAGGAGTCCTTCGACAACATTATCCAGCCGTTCAGCTTCCCCGAGCTGCGTCAGAAGGCTCACTTCTGCGCCATTTCCTCTACCTCCGGCACTGCTACCGAGGTCACCGCATTCTCCGTCATCACGGATTACGAAAAGGGCATCAAGTACCCGCTGGCCGACTTCAACATCACCCCTGATGTCGCCATCGTCGACCCCGAGCTCACCTACACCATGCCCGCCAAGCTGTGCGCTCACACCGGCATGGATGCTCTGACCCACTGCATGGAGGCCTACGTTTCCACCTGCGCCTCTATGTTCACCGACGCCAACGCTCTGCACGGCATCCGCGAGATCGTCGAGTGGCTGCCCAAGTCCTATGCTGGCGACCATGAGGCCCGTCAGCACATGCACGAGGCTCAGTGCATCGCCGGTATCGCCTTCTCCTCGGGCCTGCTCGGCATCGTTCACTCCATGGCTCACAAGACCGGTGCTGCCTTTGAGAACGGCCACATCATCCACGGTGCCGCTAACGCCATGTACCTGGGCAAGGTCATCCAGTGGAACTCCAAGGATCCCCGTGCTGCCGAGCGTTACGCTTACGTGGCCAAGGAGATCCTGCACCTTCCCGGCGAGACCAACGAGGAGCTCATCGCTGCGCTCGTCCAGAAGATCCGCGACCTCAACGACCAGCTCAACATTCCGCAGTCCATCAAGGATTACGCGAATGGTGGCGTGAAGGTCGACGCCGAGAACCCGCAGATGGTTTCCGAGGAGGAGTTCCTCGCCAAGCTGCCCGAGATCGCCGCGAACGCCGAGCAGGACGCCTGCACGCCCGAGAACCCGCGTGAGACCAAGGCTGCCGACTTCGAGAAGATCCTCAAGGCCTGCTACTACGACACCGACATCGATTTCTAATCGACTCTTGTTATCGTAACGAGGGGCTCCGCACGTATCCGTACGGAGCCCCTTTCTTTTTTAGAGAATGGGATAGTTATGGCTGCAATTTTCAATAGCCCCAGCAAGTACATCCAGGGTCCGGACGAGCTCGCCAAGCTCGGCTCCTATGTCGAGCCGCTCGGCGCTAAGGCCCTCGTCATCGTGACGCCTTCGGGCAAGAAGCGCGTCGGTGCCAAGATCGAGGGCGGCTTTGCCGAGGCTAAGGCCGAGCTGCTATTTGAGGACTTTAACGGTGAGTGCTCCAAGGGCGAGGTCGATCGCCTGGTTGCGCTCGCTCGTGACAACGGTTGCGACATCATCGTCGGCGTCGGTGGCGGCAAGATCCTCGACACCGCGAAGGCCGTCGCCTATTACCTGGAGTCCCCGGTTATCATTTGCCCCACCATTGCTTCGACCGATGCACCGTGCTCGGCACTTTCGGTGCTCTACACCGATGACGGCCAGTTCGATAAATATCTCTTCCTTAAGGCAAACCCCAACATTGTCCTGATGGATACGACGGTTATCGCGGCGAGCCCGGTGCGCCTGACGGTTTCCGGTATGGGCGATGCGCTCGCAACCTATTTCGAGGCCCAGGCGACGCACGATGCCGACGGCGGCACCTGCGCTGGCGGCAAGGGCAGCATGGCTGGTCTGGCGCTCGCCAAGCTCTGCTACGAGACGCTTATGGCCGATGGCGTCAAGGCCAAGGTTGCGCTGGAGAAGGGTGCGCTCACGCCTGCCGTCGAGCACATCATCGAGGCCAATACGCTGCTTTCGGGCATTGGCTTTGAGAGCTCGGGCCTTGCTGCTGCTCATGCCATCCACAATGGCCTGACGATGCTGCCCGAGTGCCACAGCATGTATCACGGCGAGAAGGTCGCCTTTGGCACTATCGTCCAGCTGGTACTCGAGGATGCCCCGACCGAGAAGCTCGAGGAAGTCTTGGGCTTCTGCATTGAGCTGGGCCTGCCGGTCACGATGAAGGAACTTGGCGTTGCCGAGCTTACGCGCGAGCAGGCCATGATTGTTGCCGAGGCCGCGTGCGCGCCCGAGGACACCATGTGCAATATGCCGTTTGAGGTGACGCCCGAGATGGTCGCAAACGCCATCCTGGGTGCCGACGCACTGGGCCACTACTATCTCATGGATGAGTAAATCAAGCTAAGGAAGGGG
>CABUMU010000008.1 GCA_902492855.1 uncultured Collinsella sp.
TGTCGCCGCGCTGGTGCGTGTCAAAGTAGCGGATCGGCAGGTCCTGCATGCGGTTGAACATCTTCTCGCGCAGCTTCTCGAGCGAGCCCTGCGTGACGATGGCCATGGCGCGGTTCCAGAAGAGCGAGGACAGGATGCCGACGCCGTAGATGCAGGCGAGGGTGGTCACGAGCTGTGCGATCTTGGGCTGTGCGGCTTCCCAATCGCCCGACTGCCACGATTCGCTAATAATCTGCAGGGCGCTCTGAAGGAAGGTCGCGCCGATGGAGTTGATGATGGCGCAGAGCACCACGCCGACGACGACGAGGGGCAAAAGCACGGGGTAGAAGCCAAAGAGCGTCTTGATGAGGCGCGACATGGTGCCGCCCTTGCGGTTGAGCGCGCGCTCGGCGGTCGTTGCCTTACTCATGTGCCTCGCCTCCTTCCTGGGTCTGAGCTTGCGTTGTGGATGCCTCGGTGTCGGCCTCGACGGCCCCTTCGCCCTCGGCAGACATCTTGTTTTGCGAGGTAAAGGTCTCGCGGTAGATCTCGCTTGTCTTGAGCAGCTCGTCATGGTTGCCGATCTGCGCGATACGGCCACCCTCCATGACGATGATGCGGTCTGCGTCCTGCACGGAGCTGATGCGCTGGGCGATGATGAGCTTGGTCGTGTTGGGCAGATAGCTTGCCAACCC
Source organism: uncultured Collinsella sp. (assembly GCA_902492855.1). Taxonomy (GTDB): domain Bacteria; phylum Actinomycetota; class Coriobacteriia; order Coriobacteriales; family Coriobacteriaceae; genus Collinsella. The sequence continues at coordinate 675 of CABUMU010000008.1, forward strand.
TGCGCGGATCTTGGCGTCGGTCTTGGTGTCGACGGCGCTGGTGGAGTCGTCCAGGATCAAGATCTTGGGGCGACGCAGCAGGGCGCGCGCAATGCACAGGCGCTGCTTCTGACCGCCCGAGACATTGGAGCCGCCCTGCTCGATCCAGGTGTCATAACCCTTGGGGAAGCCGTCGACAAACTCATCGGCGCAGGCCAGATGTGCCGCCTCGCGGACTTCCTCGTCGGTGGCGTTCGGGTCGCCCCAGCGCAGATTCTCGGCGATGGTGCCGCTAAACAGCACGTTTTTCTGCAACACCATGGCCACTTGGTGGCGCAGCGCGTCTAGGTCGTAGTCGCGCACGTCCATGCCGCCCACGCGCACGGTGCCTTCGGTGGCGTCGTACAGGCGGGCGATGAGGTTTACGAGCGTGGACTTGGCCGAGCCGGTGCCGCCGATGATGCCGATGGTCTCGCCGCTCTTAATGTGCAGGTCGATATCGTCGAGTGCCTGGCGCTTCGCATGCGCGGAATACTTAAAGCTCACGTGGTCAAAGTCGATGGAGCCGTCGGCAACCTCGAGCACGGGTTCGGCGGGATTGGCGATCGTGGGCTCGGCGGCCAGCACCTCGGTAATGCGGTGCGCCGATTCGTCGGCCATGGTCACCATGACAAAGATCATCGACAGCTGCATCAGGCTCATGAGGATCTGGAAGCCATAGGTAAAGATCGAGGAGAGCTGGCCCACGTCGAACAGCGTGCCCTGGCTCGTGATAATGAGCTTGGAGCCCAGGTAGATGATGACGACAAACGCGCCGTTGACGCAGATGTTCATCATGGGGTTGTTAAAGGCGAGCAGCTTCTCGGCGCGGGTGAAGTCCATCTGGACGTCGCGTGCGGCGGTCGCGAACTTCTCCTTCTCAAAGACTTCGCGCACATAGCTCTTGACCACACGCATGCCGGTGACGTTTTCCTCGACGGACTCGTTGAGGACGTCGTACTTGTGGAACACGCGCGAGAAGATGGGGCGCACCTTAAAGATGATAAAGAACAGCCCAAAGCCCAGCAGCGGAATGATGACCAGGTAGACCATGGCGACGCTGCCGCCCATGATAAACGCCATGGTAAAGGCGAAGATCAATACCAGCGGCGCGCGCACGGCGATACGGATGATCATCATAAAGGCCTGCTGCACGTTGTTGATGTCGGTGGTCAGGCGCGTGACGAGCGAGGAACTCGAGAACTCATCGATGTTGGCAAAGCTGAACGTCTGGATCTTGTAGAACAGATCGTGACGCAGGTTCTTGGCGAAGCCGCAGCTCGCATGGCTGCAGGTGACGCCGGCGGCGGCGCCAAAAGCGAGCGACGTCAGCGCGATAAGCACCAAAAAGCCCGCGGTGGGAAGCATCTCGGCTACGGTGGCGCCGTCTTTGATGGCGTCGATCAGGTTGGCGGTGATAAATGGAATCAGCATCTCGCAGAGCACCTCGCCAAGCACGAGCAATGGCGTGGCAACAGCGACTTTCATATAGTCGCGGATGCTGCCCATGAGGGTTTTAATCATCCAGTTCCTCCCAGGTTACACGGATTTTCTCGAGCATTTCGGCGAGCTGCTCGCGCTCGTCGTGAGTGAGGGCACTAAAGGCCCGTTCTCTAAAGCGGATGCGGGCCGCCTGGTCGATGCGGGCGTTTTCCCGGCCGGTTTCGGTTAGGCGAATGGTGAGTTGCCGTCGATCCTTGGGGTTACGGCTGCGCTCGATGAGACCGTTGACCTCGAGCTTGGACAGGATCTCGGAAAGCGACCCCGGCTTGAGGTCAAAGTGCATGCCGAGTTCCTGCTGCGACATCTCGCCGCCGGGCTGCTTGGCCAGCAGGCAGATGATGGGCGCCTTGCCGGACACGCCTCCGCCATGAAAATGCATGTAATGGCCGCAAAAGCCCAGGCCGCTCAGGATGCGCTTGGCGAGTTTGTCTTCGGCGCTGACCGCTTCGGGTATGTCTACCGGTTGCGACGGGTCACCGCCGGGCTCATGCGGAAGGACGAGTGGTTCAACACACATATCTAAGCTTCGCTCCTTTCCTTAGTTAGGTAGGTGAATTGTTTTGTGCCTAACTAATTTAGGAGCGCATAGATTGATTGTCAAGGTACCAAACTAGTGGTTACGCGGTTTTACCAAACCGCGTAACGGCTCGACGCTGCAAACCCGCCAGAGCGGCAATCTGCCTTTCAACTTCGGCGGCATGACCAGAAGGTCAATGCCGCCTCGTTTCAAGGCACCTTGCTCGCTCTGGCGGGTTTTCGCTGACTTCGCCAAAACATCGGCGTTGCCCTTGTTGGGATAGTCGTTGGGGACGTTCTTGTTTGCCTAGTCATTTAAGAACGTCCCCAACGACTACTTGGGGACGGAGGAAAAGGGATCATTTTCCGAAACCTTTCCGCAACAATCTGCTCTTCGCACTGCTCGACTCCGCTCGCAACGTCCCCTGCGCTACACTTAGTTGCACTGTGGCGCCGTTGCGCCGCGCCCGATCCAAGGGGGGCACTCATGAAGAATACTCAGCTGCTGCTGATTAACGATATGTGCGGCTACGGCAAGGTCGCGCTTTCCGCCATGCTGCCGGTGCTGTCGCACATGGGTTACCGTATCCATAATCTGCCGACGGCACTTGTGTCCGATACGCTCAACTACCCCAAGTTCTACATTCACGACACCACCGAGTACGTGCGTCAGAGTCTTGCCATCTGGGAAGAGCTCGGCTTTGAGTTCGACGCCATCTCGACCGGCTTTATCGTGACCGAGGAAGAGACACGCATCATCTCGGACTTTTGCCACCGCCGTGCGCAAAAGGGCACCAAGGTGTTCGTCGACCCCATCATGGGCGACAACGGCAAGCTCTATGCGGGCGTGCCCGAGTCCACGATTGGCCTTATGCGGCATCTGCTGGAGTGCGCAGACTACGCGGTGCCCAACTATACCGAGGCGTGCCTGCTTGCCGATAGGCCTATCGCCGAGCAAATTATGCCCGACGAGGCTCGCGTCCTTGTGGACGCCGTGCGTGAGCTGGGTGCCAAGTCTGTGGTCATTACGAGCGCCGTAGTCAATGGCACGAACGCGGTTATCGGTTACGACCATGTGGCGGGGGAGTACTTTACGATTCCCTTTGAGCTCATTCCGGTCTATTTCCCGGGCACGGGCGACACGTTCTCGGCGGTGCTCGTCGGCCGCGTTATGGCAGGCTGGAGTCTGCAGTGCGCGACGTCCGATGCCATGCGTGTGGTGGCTGAGCTTATCGAGCGCAATGCCGACCAAGAGGACAAGTCGGCCGGCCTTCCCATCGAGGCCTGCCTGGATGTGGTTGACCATGAGTAACGCCGACGAGAGCAGCACCGAGGCAGCGGGCGAGAACAGGCCGCTCGGCGCGCCGCGTGGCAAGCGTCCGCGTATCCGTATTAGCTGCGTGGACCAGCTGGGTGCGTGCCGTTGTCACCACGGGCACAAGCCGGGCGATGTCTTCGACTTCGATCGCGATCGCGGCAAGATGTGCGCCATGGCCTGCCACGTGGGCTTTCCCTATATCGATATCCTGCGCTATGGCGGAACCGTGCCTGGCAACGAGCCTGGTACGGCAAAGTTCTGCTGCCCCGAGGTCTATACACTGAACGTCTGGCTTGCTGAGATCGTCGACGAGTAGTCGAGCGCAATGTGTCAAAGGGACAGCCCCTTTGCCACATTCGCCGGTGGGGCCCCTTCTTTTGCTTATAATCTCAAATCTCTGCATTTCATCCGATTTTAGGTTCTAAAAATTCTGCGTTTCATCGATAATCAAGCGTGTAAAACTCTGCATTTCATTTGATGACACCGAGGAGAGAGAGCCTATGCTGCGCAGGAAAATAGCGGCAGAGCTGGAGCGTTGGCTGAAGTCTTCCGAGCAAAAGGCCTTGTTCATTAAGGGTTCTCGCCAGATTGGCAAAAGCTATTCGATTCGCGCATTTGGCAAAGCCAACCATGCAACCTACATCGAGCTTAACCTCATGGAAAACCGCCAGGCAAAAGATGCTCTTCTCGAGGCGCGGAATGCCGATGATTTCATCAGCAGGGTGACGCTTCTTTCGGGAAAGTCGATTGCACCAGGCAAAACGCTCGTGTTTATCGATGAGGTCCAAGAGGCCCCCGACATCATGACGATGGCAAAGTTCCTTGTTGAGGACGGGAGGTGCCGCTGGGCGTTTTCGGGGTCAATGCTCGGGACTCAGTTCAAGGGCGTCAGGTCCTATCCCGTGGGGTATGTTCGCGAGCTTAGGATGTTCCCGCTCGATTTTGAGGAGTTTTGCTGGGCAATCGGGGTGAGCGAGGGGGCTCGTCAAACGATACGTGACGCGTGTATCAGCGAGAGGCCCATTCCTGATTACATTCATGACGCGATGATGGCAAACTTCAGGACCTATACCGTTGTCGGCGGAATGCCGGAGGTCGTGCAGCGTTTCCTTGACACGCAGGGCGACCTTGCCTCTGTTCGTCAGCTACAGTCAGAGCTCAACGAACAGTACCGGTGGGATATCTCCAAGTATGCAAGCGGGCGAGCCCTTCAGGTGCAGAGCATCTACGATCAGCTCCCTATTATGCTCGAGGGCGAAAACAAGCGCTTCGTGCTCAATTCCATTGACCCCAAGGCTTACTACGAGAAGTATCAGCGAGATTTTGTATGGCTTGTCGATGCCGGCGTTGCTCTCAAAGCCGATATCGTAACCGAGCCAAAATCGCCCCTGCTCAAGACGGCGCGGCCATCGCAGTTCAAGCTATATCAATCGGATACGGGCATGTTGATGGCGCGCTACCCCGTTGGAGTCGCCCAAGCGGCGTATCTTGATAGCAAGGAGCCCAATCTGGGCGGCATTTACGAAAACGTGGTGGCCCAGCAGCTGGCCGCCCAAAATCGCCAGCTTTACTACTATCAGACAAAAAAGCGCGGTGAAGTGGACTTTGTGGTCGATGGACCGGATGGGACGGCTGTTCCGATCGAGGTTAAATCGGGCTCCTATTACCACGCGCACGCTGCGCTCGGTCATGTGCTTGATGCGGCTGAATATGGCGTAAGGCTCGGGATTGTTTTCTCGAGAGGCAACGTTGAGCGCAACGGAGCGGTTCTCTATTTGCCGCTATATGCGACCTGGGCCCTTTCGGATGTTTTGGGCGACTCCTGCGCCGAGGGGATAAAGCTGGAGGTCAAGCCGGTCTAGGGCCAGTCCCGGATGTGACAAAGGGGCAGTTCCTTTGTCACATTCATGAGCGTGGATTTTCTCCCGTTTAGAGCGTGGTTCGTGCGCCCACGAACCTACAGCTGCTCAAGCATAGCGGTGCAACCGGCGAGTACATCGCGGTAGGTGGCGTCGAAATTGCCGGTGTACCAGGGATCGGCCACGTCGCCGGGGCGATCGGTCCAATCGAGCAAGCGCGTAATCTTGACGTCGGGGTCGTCGCCAAAAATGCGACGCAGGCCGCGCGCGTTCTCAGCATCCATATATACAATGTGGTCCCAGTCGCCATACTCCGCGCGACGCACCTGGCGGGCACGGTGCGCGACGACGGGAATCCCGACTTCGCGCAGCTTGGCGACCGTGCCATGATGCGGCGGGTTGCCAATCTCCTCGGTCGAGGTCGCAGCGGAATCGATGACAAACTCCGTCTCGCGCCCGGCGCGCCGCACCAGCTCGGTAAACACCGACTCAGCCATCGTCGAGCGACAGATATTCCCATAACAGATAAACAGTACGCGTTGCATAGAACGATACCTTTCATATAGAAGGCTGCTAAAGAGTCGAAGCCGGGCGCATGCCAAGTTTTATTTCTTCGTCAGTTTGAAGTAGCGCTCAAATATCAATTCGAAAACGTAATAGAACATCAATCGACTGTCGAGGTCCATGCTGCCCAAGCGGATTTCTTTTTGCACGGTGTAGATAGGGTAGTCGGCTAGTTTCGAGAGAGAATTTCGAGAAAAGCCGGTGAGCGTGACGACCTTGCATCCGCGCGTTTTGGCTATCGATGTGGCGTCAATAGACACCTGCGTCTCGCCGCTTACGGAAACGCTGAAGACCAGGTCGTTTTTGCCGAGGAGTTCTGCGTAATGCCTCATGACGTGGCGTTCACTGAGCGTGTCGGTATTCTTGCCCATTATTTTGAGCTTTTCAGCCATCTCAAGGCACGGGTACTTCGAAAAGCCCGAGCAGAAGAACACGATATGCGAGGCGTCCTGGATAAGACTCACGACCGAATCGATGACCCGGTCGTTAAGCAAATCTTTGGTCTGTACGAGCTGGGTATCAAGAGGAAGTGCCTCGATAGTGAATCGATTGCGGTCGAGCGAGGCGGAATACGATTGTTTGAGCTCTGTAAACCCCGAGAAGCCAAGCTTGTGGGCAAGCCTGACGATTGTATTGGGAGCGACGAAGAACCGTTCAGCAACGCTCTTAAGCGTGACATCGTCAATATCATCACGCAGCTCGATGATGTAGCGCATGATCTCGCCTTCGAGATCGTTGAGCTTGCTCTCGCCAACTCGCACATGATCATAAAAAGATTCTTGATCTTTCATAAGATGTTTCAGCCCCTCGCACCTCGTCGTATATATGGTACCGCTTTGTGTTGCCAGGTGAGAAATCGGTAATCGGTCAAGATTGCCTATTGCCCATGAACTGGGCAAACGTGCGTGTCTGCCTACACATATCTGTGTTGTGAGCGAAATCATGTGTCCCCGTTTCGCATTGGCCCACACGGAGACTCTCAGATGACCTCATGTCGCAAAATATCAATCGAAACGAAGCAAGCCGAGGACAACCGCGGAGCCCAAGGTCTTCGAGAACACCGATCAGCCAACCCTGGAAGGACGGAACATGAAGGATAAGCTCAATATTGTGATCGTTGGCGGCGGCTCCACGTGGTGCCCTGGCATTCTTAAAGCCCTGACCAAGCACATGGACATTCTGCCGCTGAACCGCGTGATGCTCTATGACATCGATGCCGAGCGTCAGCGTCCGATCGGCGAGTTTGGCAAGATCCTCTTCGCCGAGGAGGAGCCCGGTGTGGAGTTTGGTTACACCACCGATAAGGACGAGGCTTACACCGACGTCGACTTTGTGCTCTGCCAGATTCGTACCGGCAGCTACGAGATGCGTAGCAAGGACGAGAAGATTCCGCTGCATATGGGAATCATCGGTCAGGAAACGGTGGGCCCTGGCGGCATGGCTTACGGTATGCGCTCCATGCATGACATGGTTGAGATCGTCAACGACGTTCGCGCTCATAGCCCGGAGGCGTGGATTATCAACTACACCAACCCGGCTGCTATTGTGGCATATGGTCTCGAGCGCGTCCTGCCCGATGAGCATCGCGTCCTCAACATCTGCGATCAGCCCGTCAACCTCATGCGCTCTTACGGTCGCCTGCTCGGTCGCGATATGAGCAAGACGGAGCCCGTGTACTTTGGTCTCAATCACTTCGGTTGGTTCAAGCACATCTACGATGAAGAGGGCCATGACCTCGTCCCGCAGATTAAGGAGTACACGGAGAAGAACGGCTTCCTTCCTGCCGATGCCGAGCAGCGTGACCAGTCCTGGCTTGATACCTACGCCATGGTCAAGGACATGCTCGAGGACTTCCCCGACTATCTGCCCAACACTTATCTGCAGTACTATCTGTATCCCGAGTACAAGGTCGCTCACCTCGACCCCGACTACACTCGTTCCGACGAGGTCATCAACGGTCGTGAGAAGCGCGTGTTCGCCGAGTGCGAGCGTGTTGCCAAAGTCGGCACCGCAAAGAACTCCTCGGTTGTGCAGAACGATGCTCATGGCGATATGATCGTGGAAATCACCTCGGCCATTTATCGCAACACCAACAAGACCTTCATTGTCATGGTTCCCAACAACGGGATTATCGAGGGCATGCCCGATGACGCCATGGTCGAGGTTGCGGCGAGCGTTGGCTCCAATGGCCCGCATCCCTACGCTGTCGGTAAGATCGGCACCTTCTATCGCGGCCTTATGGAGAACCAGTACGCCTATGAGCGTCTGACTGTTGAGGCTTGGATGGAGGGCTCCTACGAGAAGGCCCTGCAGGCACTCACGCTTAATCGTCTGGTCGGTGACGCAAAGAAGGCGCGTAAGGTGCTCGATAAGCTCATCGAGGCCAATAAGGATTACTGGCCGGAGCTTAAGTAGCTAGTTCTACAGTGCATGATAACTGTTATGGGGCGTGTGGATTGTAGAGCTGCACGCCCCGTTTCTTTAAGAGGGGTATCCCATGAACAAAGATGAGCTGCTGGCAAAGTTCCAGCGCCTGGGCAAAGTCCTCATGACGCCTGTCCTGATCCTGCCAATCGCCGGTATCCTTCAGGGCTTTGGTAATGCCTTTACCAGCCCCACCCTTACGGCAGCTGTTCCCTGGCTTGCTGCTCCGGGCTTTGCGATTTTCTTTTCGATTCTTAAGGCCGCAGCCGGCATCGTTATGAACAACATCCCGGTTATCTTCTCGATTTGTCTCGCCTATGGCTTCGCCAAGTCCGAGAAGGCTACCGCGGCGCTTTGTGGCTTTTTGGGCTACATGTGCATGAACTCCGTGATGGGCACGTTCCTTACGGCGACTGGCGTTATCGATCCCGCGAATCTTACGACGGGCCAGAGCACGATCCTCGGTATCACCACGCTCGACACTGGCGTTATCGGCGGTCTTCTGGTTGGTGCAATCGTCGCATGGTTGCATAACCGTTACTACAAGATTGAGCTGCCCGCCGTGTTCTCCATCTTCAACGGCACACGCTTTATCCCGGCGGTAACGCTGTTCTCATGCAGTGTCCTCGCATTGGCCATGTCCTTTGTTTTCCCGTTTATTCAGAACGCTCTCGGTGCGCTGTCCGAGTTCATCAAGACCACGGGTGCCTTTGGTGCATTTGTCTACGGCGCCGGCGAGCGCATGCTTCTGCCTTTTGGCCTGCATCACTTTGTCTATTTGCCGTTCTTCTTCACGTCGCTCGGTGGCGTCGAGACCATCGACGGCCAGACCGTTCAGGGCGCTATCAATATCTACAACGCGATCCTGGGCTCTCCCAGCACGCCGTTTAACATCGAGGTCAGCCGTTTTGTCATGAACGGCAAGGTTATCTTCGCCATGTTCGGCCTGCCCGGCGCTGCACTCGCCTTCTACAAGACGGCGCTTCCCAAGAACAAGAAGAAGACCGCAGCGCTCATGATCGCCATCGTGGTGCCTTGCATCCTCTCCGGCATTACCGAGCCGCTCGAGTACTCCTTCCTGTTTATCGCGCCCATCCTCTACGTGTTCCACGCTCTCATGGCTGGTCTTGCCTATGCGCTGACCTATATCCTGCAGTTCAACGTGGCTGGCTCCGCATCCTTTGGCGGCCCGCTCTTGTCGTTGATTTTTAACGGCATTATGGGTGCAGCCAAGGGCTCCAACTGGCAGGTTATCCTGTTCCTCGGCCCCATCTACTTCGTGGTGTACTACTTCGTCTTCAAGTTCATCATTCTTAAGAAGGGCCTTAAGACCCCCGGCCGCGAGGAAGAGTCTGACGATGAGGCCGAAAAGGCTCCCAAGACCGTGATCAGCGACCTCATTCCCGCCATCGTTGAGGCGGTGGGCGGCGACAACAATATTAAGTCTGTCGAGGCCTGCTTCACCCGTCTGCGCATCCAGCTCAATGACTGTGACAAGGTGGTTGATGACGCCGAGTTTACCGAAAAGCTCGAAGCGCGTGGCATCGTGCATGTCAACGGCGGCGTGCAGATTGTCTACGGCAACATGGCATCTAACTACGCAACCCAGATGCGCGAGCTGCTGGGCATGGAGTAAACGCCCCACATATCTATAAAATCCGGTGTAGAAGGCGGCGGCAGACAATGCGTCTGTCGCCGCCTTTGAGTTACCCCACGCGCATTTCGTGTACTTCGGATACACGAAATCGTAGAAAAGCGTGTATCTGAAGTACACGAAATTGCACTGCTGGAGCTTGCAGGCGGATAAACACTACCCGTATGGGACGGTTTTCACCGGTTGCTCGCCACCTTGGGCTATGTTCGCCCCTATGCCTGCATCCGGGGCTGTGCTGATTGACGGTGGCGCTCCCAGCGAGCCAACTTAATCGTCACCAGCGTAAGCGCCCAGGCCACAAGCGAGAATGCGGCGCCCACGGCGCCGACGTAGGCAATGCCAACTCCGCTTACCACGGCGCCGCCTACTGCGGTGCCAAACGAAATGCCGACGTTAAACGCCATGGGCTCAACTGAACTTGCGAGTACCATCGACTTGGGGTGGCGGCTGCGTGCCACGTCCATAAAGTGCGTGATGCACGACACCGAGAACAGGTACATGAGCAGCGCCAAGCTAAAGACAAAGACCAGCGCGAGCGGCATGGTGCCGCCCACAGCAAACAGCCCGAGCAGCGCCGCAGCCTGCAGCACAAACGTCACAAGCAGCGCCTTCATGCCAAAACGCGCATCGATCCATCCGCCCAGGATGTTCGAGATCAGGCAGAACACGCCATAGGCCATAAGTGTGGTGCTCGCCTGAACGGTATCCATGCCCAGCACCTGCTCCAGATAAGGCGTCACGTAGCCGTAGAATACGTAGACCGAGCCCACGCCAAACAAGAAGATGAGCATGCCGGTGATGATACTCGGCTCGCGTAGTAGCCCCGCCTGCTCGCGGAAGGTGGCGGGCTCATCGGTCTGCCCGGCGCGAGGCATAAACGCCACGAGCGCGCTACAGATCAAAACGGCAAAGGTCAGCGTGCCGTACATGGCCACGTGCCAATCGAGTGTGTCGGCCACAAACTTGCCAATCGAGGTCACAAAGACCATCGCCACGGAAAACGCGCCGTACACGACCGAGATGGCAAGTGAGGTTTGCTGCGGGGATAGCAGCTCAGGGATGTACGTCACGCCCACGGCGAGCAGCGCACCCGAGACAGAGCCCAGGACAATGCGTGAGATAAACAGCACCTGGAAGTTGGGAGCCAACGCCATGACCAGGTTGCCGAGCACAAAGACGACACTATAGCACACGAGCAGCTGGTAGCGGCGGAATCGCCCCGTGCTGAGCGCGAGCACCGGCGTCGCGATAGCGTAGACGAGCGCAAACACGCTGATGAGCTGGCCCGCAGTGGCAAGTGATATGCCGAGTTCCGTTGCCAAGTCGCTTTCGATGCCGATGACCACGAACTCCGAGCAGCCGAGCGAAAATCCCAACAGCACGAGCAGCGCCAGGCAGAGCTTGGTGCGCGCGGGGGAGAGCGCGGCGGCGGTTGACTTGCTTTTAGGCGTGGTTGCGGCGGTCAAGGTTGTCACTCCAATGTCGCATGAATAAGCGGGATTCAATCCCTGCAACTCTAACAGAATGTGACAAAGGGGCAGTCCCTTTGTCACATGGAGGGCTTGCCTGTATAGTCGCAATACAGGCGAAGATGGTCTCAGGTACATCGCGGGCGGCAGGAGATCCCATGGGTATGCACACGACAAAGGTTGCAGTGGGCGAGGGCAAGTTTGCGCTCGAGGCCCAGCTGACGGTGACGCCGCGAGGCATGTCGGTGTACGCCTGCTCGCCGGAGTTTGCGCACCTGGGCGCCACGGCGCAGGCCATTCCGCGCCCCGAGCCCGGCCGTACGGCAACGGTGAGCATCCTGGCCGTTCCGTGCCATCGAGACGAGATCCCGGCGCACGATATCGCGGCGGCGCTGGCCACGCGCTTTGGCGTGCCGGTAGTTGCAAGCACGGGTTTTCATGTTGAACAAGCGAGCGGTGACGACCTGCAGCGCGTGCTCGACACCACCAAGGAGCTCATCGCCGCGCTCGAGGAAGCCGCAGCCCGCATTCTGCGCGCCGGCTGGGATGAGGGCGGTGCGGGCGCCGAGCTCGTGGCGGTCGATGCTGCGACCGGCGAGGCGCTTGGCCCCGTCGACCGCATCGAGGCCCATGCTGGTGAGGGCATCCTGCATCAGGCATTTCTGACGCTTTTGGTCGAGGGCCGGGGCGAAGACGCGCGCCTGCTGCTCTGTCGCCGCAGTCCGCTCAAGCGCCTGTGGGGCGGGGTGCTGGCCGATAGCTGCGCCGGCCATCCGCTCCCCGGGGAAGACGTCGCGGCCGCCACGGCGCGCCGCATCAACGAAGAGCTCGGCATTACGCGCGAGCCCGATCAGCTCAAGCACCTCGGACACGTGGTGTACCGCGAGGACCACGGCGACGGTCGCTGCGAGTGCGAATGGTGCGAGGTCTACCTTGCCCATGTTGAGCCGGGCGAGCTGCATATCAACCAAGAGGAGATCTCGGAAGTGCGTCGCGTGGCTCCGTCCGAGCTCAAAGGCTACCTGCAGGGTCACCCCGAGCAGCTGGCCCCCTGGCTCCGCGAGGCCCTCGGCGACCCATTCATCCGCACGGCCCTCGCTATGTAAAAAAGACAGTCCCTTTGCCACATCCAAACCGTCACAACATTCGGCGAAAATCTCGAAAACGAGGAAAAGCGTCGAATGTTGTGACGGTTTTTGTCTAGGGAATCGCTTCTCATCCAAAAAATCCGCTTGACTGTATTGCCGCAACACAGCGCAACGTAAGGGGTGTCCGATAACGGGCGCCCCTTTTTAAGCGGCAACATGGCTGCGAATTCGGAGCGCCCCCAACAAGAAAGGTGGGGAGATGGAAGCGGAAAAGAAGGCGTTTAAGATCACCAAGCGCGAAATTGGCTTTGTGCTGGGTATCGTTGTCTTTTTGCTGGTGAAGTTTCTTCCTTTGGCGGAGCTGAGCTCGACGGTCGAGCTCACGGTCGGCGGTCAGACCTGTCTGGCACTGACGCTCGCCACGGTGGTGTTCTGGGCATGCGGCGTGGCACAGCCGGGCTTTGTGGGCCTGCTCTACTGCGCACTGCTCGTCCTGTTCAAGGTGTGCGTGGACGACACGGGCGCCGCGAGCATCTCGGCGACGGTCGCCTCCACGTTTAGCTCGTGGACCAAGGCCACCATGTGGCTCGTCATCGGCGCCTACCTCATCGCCAGCGCGGTCAAGGAGTCGGGCCTGGGCGAGCGCATCGCCTACGCGTTCATGCTCAAGTTCGTGCGCGACGCCAAGTCGCTCATCATCTCGATCTTCGCGCTCACCTTTGTGCTGTCGCTGCTGATCCCGCATCCGTTCCCCCGCGCCTTCCTCATCCTCGCCGTCGTCTCGGTCATCGCCGAGTCCGCCGGCTACGGTGACGACGACAAGGGCAAGCTCGGCTTCCTCGTGTTTGCCGCTGCCGCCCCGGGTTCCATGTTCTTCCTGACGGGCGACTCCACGCTTAACCCGCTCGTTGCGCAGTACAGTGCCGAGGCCGGCGGCATGAGCCCGTCCTTCGTCGACTGGTTCCTGTACATGAGCGTGCCTATGCTGGTTGCGCTGCTGTGCACCCTGTTCCTGGGCCTTTTCCTCTTTAAGCCCAGCAAGGAGCTCGTCTACGATCGCGAGCAGATCGTGGCCAAGCAGGCCGCGCTCGGCAAGCTCTCCGTCAAGGAGATCCGCACCATCGCGTGGCTTGTCATCGCCATCGCGCTGTGGCTCACCGTCTCGGGCGACTATATCGGCTGGGTCACCCTGGCCATTGGCGTTGCTCTCGCCATGCCCATCATCGGCGAAGTCCTCACTCCCGCCAGCTGGAACGCTGTCGACATCAAGTCCCTCATGTTCCTGACGGCCGCCATGGCCGTGGGCTCCGTGGGCGGTGCCACCGGCATGAACGCCTGGATCGCCGACGTCGTGCTCCCCAGCTCCGTGCCTGAGAACATCTTCCTGTTCGCCCTGCTCGTCGCCGCGCTTTCCATGATCATCCACATGTTCATGGGCTCGGTCATGGCCGTGCTCGGCGTGTGCGTGCCGGCATTTATCAGCTTTGCCGCCGGCTCCAGCGTGAGCCCACTCGCCGTGGCGCTCATCGTCTTCACGTCCATCAACATCCACTACATCCTGCCGTTCCATAACCTGCCGATCCTTATCGGCGAAGGCAAGGACGCCGGCGGCTACACCTCCAAAGAGGCTATGCGCATGGGCATCCCCCTCACCGCGGTCGTCTTTGTCGTCGTGCTGGTCGAGGCCGCCTGGTTCCACCTCTTTGGCCTGATGTAAGCGGTCGAGCGCCCCGGCTGTAAGCAGCCAAGCGCTTGAACTTCGAGTGGTCGAGCGCTCCATTTGTGAGCGCCGCGGCCCCATTACGTTACCCCGTCCGGCGGCACCCCGTCGCCGGACACTCTCCCGAAAGGAGTACGCCATGTCCACTACCGATGCTTCCCAGATCCACGACCTGCGTTCCGCGCTCGACTTTTTGCGTGAGATGCCGGGCCAGTTGCTCGAGACCGACACCCAGGTCGATCCCGATGCCGAGGTCTCGGGCGTCTACCGTCACGTCGGTGCTGGCGGCACCGTCATGCGCCCGACCAAAGAGGGTCCGGCGATGGTCTTCAACAACGTCAAGGGCTTTGACGACGCCAAGGTCTGCATCGGTATGCTTGCCAGCCGCAAGCGCGTTGCCGCCCTGCTCGACCTGGACGAGGAGCACCTGGGCCTCGAGATCGGCAAGCGCTTCGAGAACCTGATCGCCCCCGAGCAGATCGCCGAGGGCAAGCACGTCGACTGCCAGGAGGTCGTGTACAAGGCGACCGACGAGGGCTTTGACCTGCGCAAGATCGTTCCCGCTCCCACCAACACGCCCGTTGACGGCGGCCCCTACATCACCATGGGCCTCGCCTATGGCACGAGCCCCGATGGCACCCAGTCCGACGTAACCATCCACCGCTTCTCCTGCGTCGACAAGGACAAGCTCGCCATGTGGATCACCCCGGGCAGCCGTCACCTGGGTGCGTTCTTTGACGAGTACTGCCAGCGCGGCGAGGATATGCCCATCTCCATCTCCATCGGCCTGGACCCCGCCGTGTACATGTGCTGCGGCTTCGAGGCTCCCACCACGCCGCTCGGCTTCAACGAGCTGCAGATCGCCGGCGCCCTGCGCGGCCGCGCCGTCGAGCTTGCCGACTGCGTCACCGTTCCGCAGAAGTGCATTGCCAATGCCGAGTACGTGCTCGAGGGCTACCTCATGCACGACGAGACCATCAACGAGGATGTCAACGGCCACGGCCACGCCATGCCCGAGTTCCCCGGCTACACCGGTGGCGCCAAGGTCTGCCCGGTGATCAAGATCACCGCCGTCACCACGCGCGTCAACCCCATTATGGAGAGCTGCATCGGCCCTTCGCACGAGCACGTGTCCATGGCCGGTATCCCCACCGAGGCCTCCATCTACAAGATGGTCGAGACCGCTATCCCGGGCCGCCTGCTCAACGTTCACGCCGCTCCCTGCGGTGGCGGCAAGTTCGTTGCCATCATGCAGTTCAAGAAGTCGAGCAAAAATGACGAGGGCCGTCAGCGCAACGCCGCCATGCTCGCCTTCTCGGCGTTCTCCGAGCTCAAGCACGTCATCCTTGTCGACGAGGATGTCGACATCTTCGATATGAGCGACGTGATGTGGGCCATGACCACGCGCTTCCAGGCCGACGTGGACCTCATCACCATCCCCGGTTGCCACTGCCACGTGCTCGATCCGTCCAACGACCCCGCGTTCGATCCTTCGATCCGCGAGCACGGTATCGCCTGTAAGGCCATCTTCGACTGCACGGTTCCGTTTAACCTCAAGAAGAACTTCATCCGCTCGCAGTTCATGGAGATCGACAAGGACAAGTGGGCCGCCGAGCTCGCCTTCTAGTAAGTAGCCCTACCAAGTAGTTAAGGAGTTGTCATGCCTGAGTCTTCTGTTCGTCCCCGTCGCATTGTCGTTGGCGTGTCTGGCGCCAGCGGTGCGGCACTGGGCCTTGAATGCCTCAAATGCCTGCGCCAGGCCGGCGCTGAGTCGGCGCTTGTCGTCACGCGCGGGGGAGAGATCACCATCGAGCAGGAGCTCGGCATGACGCTCGACGAGTTTGCGTGCTATGCCGATGTGGTCTACGACAACAAGAACATTGGCGCTGCCATCGCAAGCGGCACCTATCCGGTCGACGGCATGATCGTGGCTCCCTGCTCCATGAAGACGCTCGCCGGCATCGCGAGCGGCTACAGCGAAAACCTGTTGCTGCGTGCGGCCGATGTGCAGATGAAAGAGCAGCGCCGCCTGGTGCTTATGGTGCGCGAGACGCCCTTCAGTGCGATCCATGTCGACAACATGGCACGCCTGGCGCGCGTGCCGGGTGTCATGCTCATGCCGCCCATGCTCACGTTTTACAACGGCCCCGCCACGCTCGATGAGGCGGTGCATCACATCGCCGCCAAGGCACTCGAGGCCGTCGGCGTGTCGTGCGCCAACTATAGGCGCTGGTCATAGGCATCTTTAGGGTAGGATACGAGTAGTGTTTGAGCCCGCTGCCCCTGTGGGCGGCGGGCTTTTCGTGTCAAAGGGTGTGTCGGGAGGACCTATGCAGACGGGTATGTATGCGATTAGCGAGATGGCGAGCTTGTTTAACGTTTCGCGCCAAACGCTCATCTACTACGACAAGATCGGTCTGTTTAAACCCGCCGTGGTTAACGAAAAAGGCTACCGTTTCTATTCGCCCACGCAGATCCCGCTCATGCGTCTGATCTGCATGCTGCGCGACTTGGGACTGGAACTCGATGAGATCGATCGCCTGACCTCGACGTTCGACATTGGAGAGATGACCGATCACCTGCGCTCGCGGGTGCAGGCGCTCGACGAGCAGATTGCCGGGCTCAAAGCCGAGCGCGCGAGCGTGCAGGAGCGGCTGATTTTTTACGACGAGGCGGTCTATTGGCGCGAGCGCGAGGGCAAACCGGAGCTCAAGCAATTCGAGCGCCGCTACGTGGTCTTTGAGGAGTTCCCGAGCGATATCGAGCGTGGCCGCTCGATGCTGCACCCCACGCTCATGCGGGCGATTCTGCGCATGCGTGCGCTCGCGGGCACACGCCCCATGCGCGGTTGGGGCGCCATGCTGCGTCGCGAGGCGCTGCATTCCGACGACCCCATCGCCGGTGCCGGTTCCTTTGCCGTGTTGCCGCGTGGTGCCGAGGAAATACTGCCGAGCGATCCTGCCGAGCTGGCGGAGATTGGCGTCGAGGTGCTGCCCGAGGGCACGTACCTGTGCATGAGTCGCTGGGGCATGCCGTACGAGCCCGAGGGTATCCGCGCCATCGTGGCCTGCATGGACAGGCACGCGCTCCAGCCCATCGGCAATGCTTTCGATTTTTGCTACCTGGACACCACGAGCTACGACGAGTCTCACCAAGAGGACTTCTGCTGTATCCAAATCCCCGTCGCCCTCAAATAACTTGCGGTGAAATAGTCCCTAAATAGCTCGAGTGGGCGTGCAAACAGGAACTATTCCACCGCAACTTCGATACGACAAAGGAGCAGTCCCTTTATCGCATTCCGTGCGAGCTCCAGCGCCGTCTGGGGGTATAAGGCTAGCAAGTGTTTATTTGCGAGGCCTAAGGGGCGCCCCGTATGGATATCGATAACTTTGAATGGTGGTATAGCGAGGGCGAGGCTCCGGACGAGGAGTGGGACGAGCCCGCGCCGCGTGACGTGTCGAGCGACGAGGACGAGACCGGCAACGATGCCGTCGAGACGGACGCCGCTCCCGACTCCGCCGAGCCCCTGACCTTTGAGCGGGCTTGGGCCCAAGCCGAGGCCGACGAGGCTAAGGCCGATGCCACGGCCACACTCGGTGAGCCGGCGGACATGTCCATCTCGCCGGCCAAGACCCCGCAGCCGCGCCATAACATCGACCCCGGCAGCACGGCATCCTTCAGCATACTCGACGTGCCCGCGCAGGGTGCTCAGGCGCCTGCGCCCACGCATCGCCCCGACCTGGCTCGCGAGGAAGACGCGGGCCGCCGCTCTCCGCTCGGTCCCATCCTCATCGCCTTCATGGCCGGCGTCATCGCTTGCTCGGCGATCGGAAATGTCTGGAGCCATGTGGAGCAACAGCGCAAAGATGCCGCCAAGGTCGAGATGTCTGTCGAGCAATCGCTCAGCCGCACGCGCTCGGTGCATGTGTCGGTCGAGGTCAAGGACGGTGCGACATGGGACACCGCCCGCGGCGATAGTCAGATGCTCATCCACATCGTGGGCCGCACGCTCAGGGGACAGGCGATTGACGAGTATCAATATGTCAACTCCGCTGGCGACGGCATCGAACTCAAGCCCGGCGACTACGAGCTCACGGTCGACGAGCCGCCCGTCGCCACCGATGGCACGCGCTTCCGCGCCTCAAAGCGCATGGTCCCCGTGAGCTTTAACTCACAGGCGCCCGATACGGTCGACAGCACACCGCAGGGCGGGTTCGACCTTTACGCAATCGCTCAATAACTGCGCCTGCCGCCTCTCCGTGCCGCCAAGAGTGGCACAATAGCCCTCGACACTGTTGTTTACTTTTGGAGGAAGTAGCATGTCCACCGTCACCACCATCAAGCGCGGCGGCCTCACCGCGGCCATCGATTCCATGGGAGCCCAGCTCACGAGCCTTGCCCTCGACGGCAACGAGTATCTGTGGCAGGGCGACCCAGCCTTTTGGGGCAAGCACGCGCCCATTCTGTTCCCCATCGTGGGATCGCTGCGCAACAACACAGCGACGTCTGCGGCTGGCACCTGCGAGATGCCGCGTCATGGCCTCGCGCGCATCGTCGAGCACAAGCTGGTCGAGGTCTCCGAGGACGGCTCGTCCGTCACCTACGAGATCACCGATACGCCCGAGTCGCTCAAGGCTTTCCCCTTCCACTTTAAGCTCAACATGACCTATGCCCTGACTGGTGACGCCACGCTCACGCAGACCTTTGCCGTCACCAACACCGGCGACGTGGACCTGCCGTTCTCGGTGGGCGGCCACCCTGCATTTAACGTGCCCACCCCCGGTGCCGAGGACGAGACGTTCGAGGACTACGAGCTGGCATTTACCGAGGCTTGGACCAACGAGGCCCCCATCATCACGCCCGACGGTCTTATGACGTTCGAGGGCAGTTACAAGGCTCCCGATAACTCGGACGTGCTGCCCATCACGCACCGCAGCTTCGATAACGATGCCATCATGTTCACCGATACCCCGGGCTCTACGCTCACGCTGCGCGGCCGCAAGTCGGGCCACGGCGTCAAGATCGACTTTGAGGGCTTTAAGTACATCGGCGTGTGGTCTGCCGCCAACGACGCCCCGTTTGTGGCGCTCGAGCCCTGGACCGGTCATACCACCATGGACACCGAGGACGACGTCTTTGAGCACAAGGTCAACACCATTACCTTGGCTCCCGGCGCTACCGATAAACGTAGCTTTAGCGTAACGCTGCTCTAGATGTGACAAAGGGACAGCCCCTTTGTCCCTTCCCACCCGCTAAGCCTCCCTGCCGTCCCCGGCAGGGAGGCTTTTTGGTGGGTAGTCATTGGGGACGTTCTTAAACGACTACTGTGTGTCTATTAATTTTTCGCGCACATGACGCGCTGCTGGTCGCGGGCGTATATCCTGTCTTATTGTCAGTAACGCAAAATAGGGAAGGCACCAGATGCAACCTCGGCAACAGCGCGGCATGCAGGCCCAGCCGATATGCAGCCGTCGCATCTTTTTGGGTAGCGCTCTCGCTGCGAGCGCTTCCGTCGTCGCCGGCGCGCTTGCCGGCTGTCAGCGCCCGTCCACGCTCAAGGTGGTTCAGCCCACGACGGGCGGCGGTCGCGACGACCTGTCCGATTCCGTGATCGGCAAGGACAAGATCCGCATTGGCATGGAGGCGGCCTACGCCCCGTACAACTGGCAGGTTTCCGAAGCCAGTGAATACACCATCCCCATCGACAACGTGCAGGGCGCCTATGCCGATGGCTACGACGTGCAGATCGCCAAGATCGTCTGCAAGGCCCTCGGCGGCGAGCCCGTTGCCGTCAAGCAGAGCTTTTCAGGCCTTATCGATTCGCTCAACAACGGCCAGATCGACCTCATCATCGCCGGTATGAGCGCCACGCCCGAGCGCGAGGAGTCGGTCGGCTTTTCCGACCCGTACTTCATTGGCTACTTTGGCCTGTTCGTAAAAAAGGGTTCCCCCTACCAAAACGCCACCAAGCTCAGCGACTTTAGCGGTGCCACGGTACTCGGCCAAAAGGACACCATGCTCGATACCGTCATCGACGAGATCCCGGGCGTTGTGCACAAGAACCCGGTCGATTCGGTTCCCACGGTGTTCTCGAACCTGCTGCAGGGCACGTGCGATGCCGTGACCTACAACACCGAGAACGAGAAGGGCTATATGGCCCAAAATCCCGGTATCGTCCCCATCCATTTTGCCGAGGGCGAGGGCTTTAAGCAGGAGGTCGCGGCAAACGTCGGCTGCCGCAAGGGCTCGGACAAGCTGCTTAAACTCATCGACAAGACACTCAAGGGCATTAGCCAAGAGGAACGCGACCAAATGTGGGACGCGTGCCTCGATCGTCAGCCGGCATAGGGAGGCAGCATGAAAACCATCAATCGTCTGGCCTCCTTTATCAAGGCCGACCACCGTTACGTGTACCTGGGCACGAGCGTTATCGCGGCGCTCGGCCTGGCGTTTAGTCAGCGCAACCCCACGCCGCTGAGCTTCTTGGCGCCTACGGGCGTGTTCCAAGACTGCCTCTGGGCAATCCTTTGGGCCTGGCTCGTCGTGTCGGCGGCGGCGCTGGTCGCCAAGCTCATGCACTGGAACGACTATCGCGAGGCGTCGCCGTTCGCATCCGAGCGCTTCCGTCGTGGCGCACGCTTAGGCAGCTACGTCGTGGTCGCCATCGCGGCGATCTTCTTTATCGACCGCTGCGTCATGTCATTTATCGACCTGGTGCAGGTGAGCGTTGTCTCGGATTCCAACCCCAGCGACTTTTTGTCGAGCCTGGTCTACATGACCTACAAGAGCGGCGACTTCTTTATCCGCGGCATCGAGATCACCATCGCACTTGCGACCTTCGGTACCGTCATCGCCTTTTTCCTGGCGCTGCTCTTTGTGTTCCTGCGTATTCAGACGTTCGACCGCGTGGATAACGATCTGGTGCGCTTCTTTAAGAGCATCGGCCGCGGCTTTGCGACCGTCTACTCTACCATCGTGCGCGGCACGCCCATGATGGTCCAGGGCCTGCTCATCTATTACGCGGGCTTCACCGTTTTGCGCGGCATGGGCTTCGAGACCGCCCAGGCCAACCAGATTTGGAGTACCTTCACCGCCGGTCTCGTCACCATCTCGCTCAACTCCACCGCCTACATGATGGAGGTCCTGCGCGGCGGCATCGAGTCCATCGATCCCGGCCAGGCCGAGGCGGCGCGCTCGCTGGGTCTGTCGCAGTGGCAGGCCATGCGCAAGGTCGTGTTCCCCCAGGGTATTAAAAACGCGATCCCCGCACTCACCAACGAGCTCATCATCAACATCAAGGATTCGTCGGTGCTTTCGGTCATCGGCGTGTTCGACCTCATGTACGCCACCACCACCGTCGCCGGCGTGTACTACCGCCAGATGGAGGTCTACTGCGTGGCGCTCGTGGTCTACCTGATCCTGACGCTCGTGGCGAGCCGCCTGCTCGAGGCCTTTGGCAAAAAGCTCGGCGCCGAGGCCCCGGCAACGCTGCCCAGCTCCAACTAGGCTCAAGACGAGGAGAATCATCATGGCAGATATCGCCACTACCGGCACCGCGGCCGCCGCACAGACCAATGAGCCGCTTATCCGCGTCGAGGGCCTGCGCAAGAGCTTTGGCTCGCTCGAGGTGCTTAAGGGCATCGACCTGTCCGTTAACCCCGGCGAGGTCGTTACCATTATCGGCGCCTCGGGCTCGGGCAAGTCGACCTTCCTGCGCTGCCTCAACCTGCTCGAGACTCCGGACGCGGGCCATATCTGGTTTCACGGCCAGGACCTTACGGCCGAGCGCTGCAACATTAACAAGCTGCGTGAGGACATCGGCATGGTGTTCCAGGGCTTTAACCTGTTCAACAACATGGATGTGCTCGACAACTGCACGCTCGCGCCCGTCACGCTCAAAAAGATGAGCAAGGCCGAGGCCGAGAAGGTCGCGATGGAGCATCTGACGAGCGTGGGGCTCGAAAAGTTCGCGCACGCCGCCGTGGGCCGCCTATCCGGTGGCCAAAAGCAGCGCGTGGCCATCGCGCGCGCCCTGTGCATGAATCCGCAGATCATGCTGTTCGACGAGCCGACCTCCGCACTCGACCCCGAGATCGTGGGAGAGGTGCTCGAGGTCATGCGCAAGCTTGCGGCCGACGGCATGACCATGGTCGTCGTCACGCACGAGATGGCCTTTGCCCGAACCGTGTCCGACCGCGTGGTCTTTATGGACAAGGGCGTGGTGCTCGAGGACGCCGCGCCGGCCGAGCTCTTCGGCAACCCCAAGCACCAGCGCACCCGCGAGTTCCTCTCGCGTTATCTCGAGGACAAATAACCGACCGCAAACTCTTGCGTTGCAGGGCCGCTCCCGTGGGGCGGCCTTTGTCGTCACAATCGAAAGGATGTCATGGCCGAGGTTTGGCGCTTCTTTGCGCATGAGGACGATTTTGCCGATTTGGATGAAACTGGCGCGTGCGAGCGCCTGGGGCGCGTGCTGTCGTTTCCGACCATCTCGAGCATGGATGCCGAGGCGGTGGACTGGCAGCCGTTCGACGACCTGCGCGCCTATATGCAGCAGGCCTGGCCGCACGTATTTGCGGCGGGCGAGGTCGAGCTTATCGACCATTCGCTATTGGTGACACTTAGCGGTTCCGACCCTGCCCTCAAGCCCGTTATGCTCATGGGCCACATGGACGTGGTCCCCGTGGTGCCGGGTACCGAGGCCGACTGGACGCACGCCCCCTTTAGCGGGCACGTGGACGACACCTACATCTGGGGCCGTGGAGCGATCGACATGAAGGACCAGGTCGCAGGCATTCTCGAGGCTGTCGAGTATGCGCTGGCGCACGGTTGGCAGCACGAGCGCACGCTGTTCCTGGCCTTTGGCCAGGACGAGGAGACAACGCAGTACGGTGCAGGCGCCATCGGCCGCGCGCTCGAGGAGCGCGGTGTTGAGCTCGAGTTCCTGATCGACGAGGGCGACTACCGCATCGTTTCGGATGCCGAGTACAGCGCGGGCGAGGGTTGGCTCATGCACGCCGACCTCGCGGAGAAGGGCTATGCCGATATCGTGCTCAAGACGAAGAGTGAGGGTGGACATTCTTCTAACCCCTACGGCGGCACGTCGCTCGAGGTGCTCAGCCGTGCCATCACCGCAATCTGCGATATCGAGTGGCCGACGCGCGTGACCGACTTGCTTGCCGCCCAGCTCGTCGAGCTGGGGCTCTACACGGCGGATGAAATTGCCGCCAACGGGGGCGCCATTGTCCGCGATTGCCTCGCCAGCAAGAAGCTCTATCCGCTGGTGACGACCACCTGCGCACCCACGCAGATCGAGGGTGGCAGCACCGGCGCCAACGTAATGCCGCAGGATATGTGGGCCAACATCAACTTCCGCATGCTCGAGGGCACGAGCGTGGCCGACGTTGTGGCGCGCTGCCGTGAGGCGGTTGCCGGGGCGGACCTTGCCGGTCGTGTCGAAGTGGAGCTAGGCCCCGGCAGCTCCGAACCCTCGCCGTCCCTGCACATCGGTGGCCCCGGCCTCGAGGCGGTTCGCTCCATCGCCGCCCGCTATTTCCGTGATCCAAAGGGGACGGAGGAAAATGGATCATTCGAGCCAGTGGCAATTGTGCCCTCGACCGTGATCGGTGCGACCGACGCTGCCAACTACCAGCACATTTGCCCTGAGTGCATTCGCTTCTCGGCCTTTGTGGCTGATGACGACGAGTGTGATCGCGGCGTCCACGGCACCAACGAGCGCATCACCCGCCGCGCCTACCTCCAGGGCATCCGCTTCCTCGTCGCTCTACTCCAAACGCTCTAGAATGTGACAAAGCGACAGTCCCTTTGCTAGCCGTTGGGGACGTTCTTAAACGACTAGTCGTTAAGGAACGTCCCCAACGGCTACGTCCAATCATTCCGTGCGGGTTATATGCAGGTTTGCCTGCGCACGCTATCATATATGGGTTAGACCGCAACTATGTACCCCATACGTGAAGGGATGCGCATGTATCTGAAGATCGACATGTTCTAGCTGGGCTTACCCCCGCAGTGGCGCCGCGCGCCCCATCAACTCTGCCGATTTTCGCCTTCACGCACATAAAGGAGTCCCGCCATGCGCGACAAGCTCGAAAAGATCATCAAGGCCTACGAGGAGCTCGAGAAGAAGCTTTCTGACCCGGCCGTCGCCTCCGATATCAAGGAGTTCACGCGTCTCAACAAGGAGTACGCGCACCAGTCCGACCTCATCGCCGCCTCGCGCGAGTACATCGGCGCGCTCGATGACATCGAGGCCGCCAAGGAGATGCTCCGCGACACCAGCGATGCGGACGAGAAGGAGATGCTCCAGATGGACATCTCCGAGAACGAGGAAAAGCTTCCCCAGCTCGAGGAAGACATCAAGTACATGCTCATCCCGAGTGACCCCAACGACGACAAGAACACCATCGTCGAGATTCGCTCCGCCGCCGGTGGCGACGAGGCAGCCATCTTCGCCGGCGACTTGTACAAGATGTACCAGCGCTTCTGCGAATCGCGCGGCTGGAAGACCACCGTGCTCGATTCCAGCCCCAGCGAGGCAGGCGGCTTTAAGTCCATCGAGTTCAAGGTCGAGGGCGACCGCGTCTACTCCGTCATGAAGTTCGAGTCCGGCGTGCACCGCGTCCAGCGCGTTCCCAAGACCGAGTCCCAGGGCCGCATTCAGACCTCCACGGCGACCGTCGCCGTGCTTCCCGAGGCCGAGGAGATCGACGTTCAGATCAACCAGTCCGACCTGCGCATCGACACCTACTGCGCCTCCGGCCCTGGCGGTCAGTGCGTTAACACCACCTACTCCGCCGTGCGCATTACCCACCTGCCCACCAACACCGTGGTGCAGTCGCAGGAGCAGCGTTCCCAGATCCAGAACCGCGAGGTCTGCATGCAGATGCTGCGCGCCCGTCTGTACGAGATGGAGCTCGAGAAGCAGCAGGCCGAGCTCGGTGCCGAGCGCCAGAGCCAGATCGGCCACGGCAACCGTTCCGAGAAGATCCGTACTTACAACCAGCCCCAGGACCGCGTGACCGATCACCGCATCGGCTTCAACTCCACCTACAACGGCGTCCTTCTGGGCGATCAGCTCGGCACCGTGATCGAGGCACTCGCCGCCGCCGAGCGAGCCGAGAAGCTGGCACAGGCCGTTTAAGTTACGGCGTTTTACCAAACGCCGTAACTGCTCGACGCTGCGCGCCACCCAGAGCGACAATTTGGCATTCAAAAGGCAAGGCATGACCAGAAGGTCTATGCCTTGCCTTTTTCATGCCAACTTGTTCGCTCTGGACGTCGCTCGCTGTCCGTCCTCTACCTGCGGCGTTGCC
>CABUMU010000009.1 GCA_902492855.1 uncultured Collinsella sp.
GACCTGGGCGGGCGTATGGGGCAACATCGATCGCGAGTTCCGCACGCAAAGGAGAGCACTTAATGTGCTCTCCGTCTTGCGCAGGACTGCCCGAGCAGGCGATGTTGCCCCATACGCCCGCCCAGGTCCTTGGGTAACGTTGCTTGCGAACGCCGCTCCGCTCGTTCGCTTTTTGATTTGGAGAACCGGGTGGGCTGAAATGTAGATACGAGTAGGGGCTCCTCCGTTGATGAACGGGGGAGCCCCTTGTTTCGTTTTGGTTGTTGTTGTGACCTAGAGGTGGCTGATGATCAGTTCCATCTTGCCTTCGAGGTCGATGGAGCTGACGGTGCTCGGGGCCAGCAGGTGGCTTCCCTTGTGGACGGGGTCGCCGCAGACGGTGCCTTCGCCGTCGATGACCGACAGGCACATGAAGGGCCAGCGCTGGTCGAGGGTCTTGCTGCCGTTGGCGCGCACGCGATCGACGGTGTAGCAGGGGTTGGACTCGAGCTCGGTCACGCCGTCCACCTCGGGCGCGGTCACCGTGCCGTCGGTCGGAGCCTGAGCATCAAAGTCGATGCAGTCGAGGCTCTGCTCAATGTGCAGCGGGCGCAGCTTTCCGTCGGTGCCGGGGCGGTCGTAGTCGTACAGGCGATATGTCACGTCGCTCGACTGCTGCGTCTCCAGAATCAGCGTGCCGGTCTTGATGGCGTGAACGGTGCCGGAGTCGATCTGGAAAAAGTCTCCCTTGTGAATCGGCAGCACGTTGAGCATCTCGTCCCAACGGCCCTCCTCGATCATCTGTGCAGCCTCGGCGCGGTCGTGCGCGCGCTGGCCGACAATGATCGTGGCACCGGGTTCGCAGTCCAGCACATACCAGCACTCGGTTTTGCCCAGGCTGCCGTTCTCGTGCTTGGCGGCGTACTCGTCGTTGGGATGAATCTGGATTGAAAGGTCGTCCTTGGCATCCAGAATCTTAATGAGCAGCGGGAACTCCTTGCCCTCGCAATTGCCAAAGAGCTCGCGGTGCTCGGCCCACAGCCATGAAAGCGTGTGGCCTGCATACGGGCCCTCCGCAATCTGGCAGTCACCGTTGGGACCTTCGGGAATGTCGTAACCAAATATGGTTTCGAGCTGGCGGCCACCCCAGATCTTCTCGTGGAAGATCGGCGTCAGTTTAATCAAATCGGACATATTTATACCCCCATTATGTTGCGCGGGCGCCGCGTAAAGCTGCTCAAAACGAGCACCCGCATGACTACAAAAACCTACGCTAACGTTACATTGTGCAACTCAAAGCGGTCGCCAACGTTGCGCGAGGTCGAATACTCAAAGGCGGCGCCGCTGTCCAAAAAGCCAATCTGGGTGATCTCGAGCAGGGGAGAGCCAGGTTTGGTGTCCAGACGCTCGGCTTCTTCCTCGGTTGCTGCCACGGCTCGAATGGTACGGTGAAAGCTCGAAATCTTCAGGCCACATTGCTCTCGGATGAAGCGGTAGAGCGATCCGTACAGGTCCTTCTTTTTCAGCCCCGGAATCAGCTCGAGGGGCATGTAGGTGTACTCGATAACGATGGGCTTCTCATCGGCCTGACGCACGCGCACGACGTGATAGGCAAAGTCATCCTCGGCAATTCCCAGCTGGGCTGCGATGTCCGCCGGTGGATTAACGATCGAGAAATCGTAGACCACCGAGGTCACCTTCTCCCCGCGGTGCTCATACGAAAAACCTTGGGCACGGTCGTTTTTGCCCTGGAAAAACGCCTGGCCGGGAAGTCCCGCCGTGTCCTTAACGTAGGTACCCGATCCGCGCCGGCTGGTAATAAGGCCTTCCTCGGTGATTTGTTCAATAGCTCGTTTGACGGTGATTTTGGAAACGCTATAGAGCTCGCAGAACTCAACGACGGTGGGAAGCTTGTCGCCCGGTTTAAGAGCGCCATCCTCAATACTTCGACGAATATCTGCAGCTATCGCCTCGTATTTGGGAATCATGGAACCTCCTTTCCGACATATATGAAAACAAAAGTAAGTATAACCCTCAACAGGGCACCCATATTACTTTTATCTAAGAAGTTCGAGAAAGAAAAAAGAAAGAGACGCTTTACTTTTAAAATTAGAGCGCTATAGTTTAAGCAACAAACGGAATCCTGCCGCAGAACAGGATTGACTGTTTGGGGACGGTTTTGTTTTGGCAGGTTGGATATCGGTATGACCGGTGCGCGCCCGCGCCGGATAACCTGTCAAAGCAAACCCGTCTCCAACCGGAAGCTCTGGAACACGAAAGCGAGGACTTTGATGGCACAGTATCAGCTGCCCAACGACTTCTTCTTTGGCGCTGCTATGTCCGGCCCGCAGACTGAGGGTCAGTGGAACCAAGGCGGCAAGCTCGAGAACCTGTGGGACACCTGGTCCATCCAGGATCTGGGTTCGTTCTACAACTGCGTTGGCTCTTATGCCGGCAATGACTTTATGGCCAAGTACCAGGAGGACTTTCGCATTTTGAAGGACTTGGGCCTGGATACCTATCGCACTTCCATTCAGTGGAGCCGTCTGCTCGATGCCGACGGCAACCTTAATGAGGAGGGCGCTGCGTGGTATCACGAGCTGTTCCGCGCCTCTCGCGAGGCTGGTCTGGAGCCGTTCGTCAACCTGTACCACTTTGACATGCCCACCTACCTCTTTAACCGTGGCGGCTGGGAGAGCCGTGAGGTTGTCGAGGCTTACGCGCATTACGCCGACGTCGCCTTCCACGAGTTTGGCCAGGAGATTAAGTACTGGTTCACCTTTAACGAGCCCATCGTCGAGCCCGAGCAGCGCTATCAGGAGGGTGTGTGGTTCCCGCAACTCCACGACTTCAACCGCGCTCGCACCGTGCAGTATCACATCTCGCTGGCACATGCGCTGGCCGTGGCCAACTATCGTAAGGCCTATGACGAGGGCGTTATTCGCGCCGATGCCAAGATCGGCATGATCAACTGCTTTACTCCGGTCTACACCAAGGAGAACCCCAGCGAGGCAGACCTCGAGGCCGTGCGTATGACCAGCGGCATCAACAATCGCTGGTGGCTCGACCTTATTACCAAGGGCGAGCTTCCTGCCGACGTGCTCGACAGCCTGGCCGAGGGCGGCGTTAAGCTCCCGTTCCGTGCCGGCGACCAAGAGATTCTCAAGCAGGGTGTTGTCGACTGGCTCGGCTGCAACTACTACCACCCCACGCGCGTTCAGGCACCGGCGAGCAAGGTCGACCAGTACGGCCTGCCGCATTTTGCCGACGAGTACGTATGGCCCGACGCCGTTATGAACGAGAGCCGCGGCTGGGAGATCTACCCGCAGGGCCTCTACGACTTTGGCATGGACTGCGCTAAGAACTATCCCGATCTTGAGTGGTTCGTTTCCGAGAACGGTATCGGCATCATGGACGAATACAAGAACCGCGATGCCGAAGGAACCATCCAGGATGACTACCGAGTCGACTTTGTGCGCCAACACCTGGAGTGGGTTGCCAAGGCAATCTCCGAGGGCGCCAAATGCCGGGGCTATCACTACTGGGCCGTCATCGATAACTGGTCTTGGGCCAATGCCTTTAAGAATCGCTATGGCTTTGTCGAGGTCGATCTCATGGACGGCTACAAGCGCCGCCTTAAGAAGTCGGCAGCCTGGCTCAAACAGGTCGCCACGACCCACGTGGTTGATTAGCGACCGGGCGAACGCCCAGACCGCGCGCCGCCGCGCGCAACACATGGCACATCTGGTGGCAGAGGGCGACAGACCACCGTGCGCATAGGAAAAGACCGGATTTGAAAGTTAGGAGCAATCATGGCCAGTGACAACGGAAAGAGCTTCCTCGACAAGTTTGCCGAGGTCTCTGCGAAGGTGGGAAACCAGGTTCACCTGCGTTCCCTGCGTGACGCCTTCGCGACCATCACGCCGCTCTATATCCTTGCGGGTATCGCGGTTCTTATTAACAACGTCGTGTTCCCTCTGTTCCCGCTCGATGCGGCGGGCCTTGCCAACCTTCAGACGTGGGGCTCGGCAATTACGCTGGGCACCCTCAATGTCTCTGCCATTATCTTGGCCGGATTGATTGGCTACAGCCTCGCCAAGAACAAGCGTTTCGATAACCCGCTCGCTTGCGTGGTCGTCGCCATCTCTGCCTTCGTCATCATGATGCCGCAGCAGATCACCGCCTCGCTTGCCGCCACGAGCCCGCTGCTCACCGACAAGATCACCTCCGCCGAGGTCACGGGCGCCCTTTCGACTGCCAACACCGGCACCAACGGTCTGTTCTCGGCCATTATCATCGCTCTGCTCTCCGTCTCGCTCTTCATCAAGATTTCTGGCGTCGAGAAGCTCAAGGTTAAGCTGGGCGAGGGCGTGCCTCCCGCGGTCTCCAACTCCTTCAACGTCATGATCCCGATGCTGCTCAACCTCGCAATCTTCGCTCTTGCCGCAGCCCTGCTCGCCGTGTGCGCCGGCACCGATCTGTGCGCCATCATCTCCACGTGCATCTCCAACCCGCTCAAGAACATCATGAACGCCGGTCCGTGGGCTGTTATCCTCATCTACACCCTTGCCAACCTGCTGTTCTGCGTCGGTATTCACCAGTCCACCATCTCTGGCGCTACCGTCGAGCCGATCCTGACCATGCTCATTGTCGACAACATGGCTACCTTTGCCGCCGGTGGCACCATCCAGCCCGATCACTACATGAACATGCAGATCGTTAACAGCTTCGCCCTCATCGGCGGCTCGGGCTGCACCCTCATGCTTCTGCTCGACACGCTCCTGTTCTCCAAGAACAAGGCTTCCGAGACCGTTTCCAAGATGGCTATCCTGCCTGGTCTGTTCAACATCAACGAGCCGGTTATCTACGGCTACCCCATCGTGTACAACCTGCCGCTCATGATCCCGTTTGTCCTTCTTCCCGACCTGTTCATCGGCATCACCTATGGCCTTACCTGCGCAGGCATCATCAGCCCCTGCATCGCCCAGGTGCCCTGGACCATGCCTCCCGTCATCAATGCCCTGCTCGCTACGGGCTTTGACTGGCGCGCCGGCGTGTGGCAGGCTCTCGAGATTGTCATTGGCATGGCCGTCTACCTGCCCTTTATGAAGATTTCCGAGAAGGCAATCGCCAAGCAGGAGGCTCTCGCCGAGTAGAACGCCTAACGTTCGTCCCTTTCACCTTTGCGGGCGCCGGTACGCGGTGCCGGTGCCCGCGGCTCTCTCCCTTGTGTAAAGATGCAGAGGGGTGGGCACAATAGCCGCAAGGAATACAACCAGTTGTCGTCTGCGCGCCGCGCAGTTATAAGGAGGAAACCATGAAGAAGATCATGCTCTGCTGCAATGCCGGTATGTCCACGAGCCTGCTGGTCCAGAAGATGCAGGCCGAGGTTGCGAACCGTGGTCTGGATATTGAGATCGAGGCTCGTCCCATGAACGAGGCCCACGATCACCTGGACGAGTGCGACATGTTGCTGCTTGGCCCGCAGATCGGCTACACCAAGGGTGACTTTGAGAAGGAGGCCGCTGGCCGCTTCCCGGTCGAGGTCATCAACATGGTCGACTACGGCCGCATGAACGCTGCCGGCATTATCGACCACTGCGTCAGCGTGATGGGATAGGTGCTCCGCATGGAGGATATGAACGAACTGCAGATGACCTGCTTTGAGATCATCAGCTACGTCGGTACCGCCAAGAGCATGTACATCAATGCCGTGCAAAAGGCCAAGGAGGGCGATTTTGACGCCGCCGAGGAGCTTATCAAGCAGGGCGACGAGGCCTATAACGGTGGCCACGATGTTCACATGGGGCTTCTGAAGAAGGAGGCCAACGGCGAGCGTAACGGCGAGGCCCCGTTGATTCTGCTGCATGCCGAAGACCAGATGGCCGGTACCGAGACCATGCGCGTCATGGCGACGGAGCTCATCGAGGTTCACAAGCAGCTGCAGGCACTTAAGGCCTAGTCAGCGTTATCGCCGCGAAGGACCGTGCGGTCCGACAGACAACATAGTCCCTTTGACGGGCGCCGGGAGTCTCCGCCTCCCCGCGCCTTTATTTTTGGGGATGGTCTTGCGCGGCCTGTTGAGCGGCCATTTGCGTTTCCCCAGATAAAACCTGCCAAAACAAACCTGTCCCTTTTTGGTAGGTTTTTGCCTTGGGAGCGGTACCATACAGGCAATGTTTAAACGAGAAAGGTGGGCTCCCATGGAACCTAAGCAGTACTACATCGGCATTGACGTCGGCGGCACTTCGGTTAAGGAGGGCCTGTTCGACGAGGACGGAAACCTGCTGGCCAAGGCCAGCGTGCCCACGCCTCCCATCGTTGACGCTGCGGGCTTTGCTGCGGTGACCGAGGCTATCGACCAGGTGGTCGCCAAGGCACGGATTCCGCGTGCCTTTGTGGCGGGCATTGGCCTGGCCGTTCCGTGCCCCATCCCGGCATCGGGCGATGCCAAGGTCAAGGCCAACATTGCCATTAACCTGCCCGAGCTGAGGATCGCCATTCAAAAGCACTGCCCCGACGCGGTCGTTAAGTACGAGAACGATGCCAACGCCGCTGCCATGGGCGAGGCCTGGCTCGGTTCTGCCAAGGGCGTGCAGAACGTGGTGATGGTCACCATCGGTACCGGCGTGGGTGGCGGCGTTATCGTTAACGGCGACGTGGTGTCGGGCGTTGTGGGTGCTGGCGGTGAGATTGGCCACATGTGCCTGAACCCGGCTGAGGAGCGCGCCTGCGGCTGTGGCGGCCATGGCCATCTGGAGCAGTATTCCAGCGCCACCGGCGTGGTGAGCAACTACCTTGCCGAGTGCAAGAAGGCGGGCGTCGAGCCCATCGAGCTGACCGGCCCCTCCGATTCCAAGGACGTGTTCCAGGCCTGCCGCGAGGGCGACAAGCTCGCGCTGGCCGCGGCCGATACCATGGCCGACTATCTTGGCCGCGCACTGGCGCTTATTGCCAACGTGGTTGATCCCGAGATGTTCCTCATCGGCGGCGGCGCTTCCGCCTCGGCCGATGTCTACCTCGACAAGGTTCGCGAGCACTTTAAGCAGTATGCGCTTTCCGCCTCGCGCGAGACACCCATTAAGGTCGCTTCGCTCGGAAACGACGCCGGCATCATCGGTGCCGCCTACGTAGCCCTGCGCGCCGCCGGTAAATAGCTGGTGCAAGGGGGAGAGGTTACTTTGCACCAACATGGTGCAAAAGGGATAGCCTTGGCCCCCGCGCCTGCGCCCCAAAATATGCCGTGGCCCTTCCGTCTGCGAAGGCTCGGCATCGGCGTGCTACCATAGCTACGTCCAAGTACACATATCAAGTGGAGGATACCCATGGCAAACGTTCTTGTCTTTGGTCACCAGAACCCCGATAACGACGCCATCATGAGCGCCGTCGTCCTGTCCCAGCTGCTCAACCAGGTTGAGTATGCCGGCAACACCTACGAGGCCTGCGCCCTTGGTCAGCTTCCGGCCGAGTCCGCCAAGCTGCTCGCCGACGCCGGCATCGCCGAGCCCCGCGTGATCGAGTCCGTCGAGGCCGGTCAGCTCGTCGTCCTCACCGACCACAACGAGTCCGCCCAGTCCGTCGCCGGCCTTAAGGACGCCACGGTCTTTGGCGTTGTCGATCATCACCGCATCGGCGACTTCGAGACCGCCGGCCCGCTGCACTACATCTGCCTGCCCTGGGGCTCCAGTTGCACCATCGTCACCAAGCTCGCCGGCGTGCTCGGCGTTGAGCTTTCCGACGTTCAGGCCAAGCTGCTGCTCTCGGCCATGATGACCGACACGCTCATGCTCAAGAGCCCCACCACCACCGATGTCGACCGCGCCGTCGCCGCCAAGCTCGGCGAGCAGGTGGGCGTCGACCCGGTCAAGTTTGGCATGGAAGTCTTCCTCACCCGTCCGTCCGGCTCCTTCACCGCAGCCGAGATGGTCGGCAACGACATCAAGATGTTCGAGCCTGCCGGCAAGAAGCTGCTCATCGGCCAGTACGAGACTGTCGACAAGACCCGCGCACTCGGCATGATCGACGAGATTCGCGAGGCCATGCGCGCCTACGCCGCCGAGAAGGGTGCCGACGGCATCGTCCTGTGCATCACTGACATCATGGAGGAGGGCTCGCAGGTCCTGCTCGAGGGCGAGACCGAGGCTGCTCAGAAGGGCCTGGGCATTGCTGACGAGCACGACGGCGTCTGGATGCCGGGCGTCCTCTCCCGTAAGAAGCAGGTCGCTGCCCCCATCATGGCCGCCTGCTAGGTTTAGTTGACCAAACGCTACGACCGGATCGCGGACGCCCCGCGCTCCGGTCGTTTTTTTGTGCACGGCGCCGCGTCGTCTCTTGGACAGGCGTGCCCGTGCCGTTGAGCAAATAATGTTCAACCTGTGGTTCCGCTTTTCGGCCACGCCTGCGTGCTTGTCGTGCAGGGTAGGCTAGATGCAAGCGTAATACGTTAGAGCGCGGCGCCGCCACTTGGGCGGGCCGTGCTTTTTTAAGACGGGAGCTTTCCCGTGAAAGGAGCCGCCCATGGCAGCAACTGAGCAGCTGTTCAACGTTCGTGAGCGCAAGCGTTTTGAGCGCCACGACATCTGGGAGCGCATCGCCGAGAACGGCACGATTTCCGCCGCCGTCATGGTCCTCGCCGCCATCGCCGCCGTCATTTGCGCCAATACCGATGCCTACGAGGCCATCCATCACTTTTTGGAGACCCCGCTGTATGTGGGTCTGGGCAACCTTACGGCCGGTCTCACCGTCGAGCTATTCGTCAACGACTTCCTCATGGCGATTTTCTTTTTGCTGGTGGGCATTGAGCTCAAGTATGAGATGACGGTCGGCGAGCTCAAAAACCCGCGCCAGGCCATGCTTCCCATGCTGGCGGCCGTGGGCGGCGTCGTTGTTCCCGCCTGCATCTATCTGATCTTTAACCATGCCGGCGCGCACAACGGCTGGGCCATCCCCATGGCAACCGATATTGCCTTTGCGCTGGGCGTGCTGTCGCTTTTGGGCAACCGTGTGCCCAACGGCGTGCGCGTGTTCTTCTCGACGCTCGCCATCGCCGACGACCTCATCTCCATCGCCGCCATCGCCATCTTCTACGGTCAGAGCCCCAATCCGTTTTGGTTGGGCGCCGCCGCGCTTGTGACCTGCGCGCTCGTGTGGCTCAACAAGACGCAGCATTACCGCCTTGCCCCGTATTCGGTACTGGGCCTGCTGTTGTGGTTCTGCATGTTCAAGAGCGGCGTACATGCCACGCTTGCTGGCGTCATCTTGGCCTTTACCATCCCGGCCAAGTGCGGTGTTAAGCTCGACAGCCTTACCGATTGGTTGGGGGAGTGCCTGCCGCTGCTCGATGACCGCTACGACGACGAGGCGCACATCCTGGGCCAGCATGACTTTACCGTCTCGACCACCAAGGTCGAGCGCGTCATGCACCGCGTGACCCCGCCGCTCATCCGCATGGAGCGTCTGATCTCCACGCCGGTCAACTTTGTGATTCTGCCGATCTTTGCGTTCGTGAACGCACAGGTTCGCCTAGTGGGCGTGGACATGAGCACGCTACTCACCGACCCGGTGACGCTCGGCGTGTACTTTGGCATGCTGCTGGGCAAGCCGATCGGTATCTTTGGCATGACGTTTGCCCTGGTTAAGCTCAAGATCTCCGAGCTGTCGCGCAATGTCAACTGGCACATGATTGCCGGTGTGGGCATTCTGGGCGGTATCGGCTTTACCATGTCGATCCTCATCAGCGGCCTTGCCTTCCCGACGGCCCAGTTTGAGGTTCTGGCCGCCAAGGCCGCTATTCTTGCCGGCTCTGTCACCGCGGCCGTACTTGGCATGATCTACATGAGTGTGATCTGCAAACACCCCGCGCCCAAGGACGAGTAAGAGCGCGAAAACCGGCTCCAGAACCGATTCGGGCGCGTTCAAAATGCGGATTCGGGTGGTGCTTGCCGCCTGCCAGACACGCCAGTGGTCAAAAAACGCCGTTTGTGAGTACTGTCACAAACGGCGTTTCATTTTAGGTGCGGAAAATAATGAACAAAGTTATAAGAACTGTACGTTAATGAGTGACCATCGACTTCCAATTTGGCGCTAGCTGACGGTGATTGGGGAGTTTCAAGTCGAGTTTTGCCGATTTCGACCAAGAATCGCTGCTACTAAAAGGGTAACAGTACTCATATTTGCCCTTTTTTGGCCACAAGCCCTAAAACAAGCCTCGCCAAGGTCGGGAAACGGGCCAAATCGCCGGCCTCGAGGCTTATTCCACGGTGCCGTAGATGGCGCCCCAGCCGTGGGCGGCCAAGGCGGAGTTGAGCTGGTCGCAAAGTGACTGGCGGTCGTAATAGCCGGGCGGTAGCAGGTTGACGATTTCCATGAGATCGGGTGCCAGGTCCAAGATTTCGGCCTGTACGATCAGATCCAGACGGTCGATGGCGTGGCGGTCGTAAAACAGTCCATCGACCAGGCGCTGCAGGTCGCCGAATTCCTCGGCCTGGAACGATCCGTACTCCATAGTGCCTCCTTGGGCGCTTCACGCCGGCATGCGCGGCGATTCGTAATTCATTGCGATGGACTTAATCTATCACGGCTTCATACCGTTGCGGCGGTGGCGGTCTATACTTAGACGAACTGCAACGTACCGCTTCGCGAAAGGTCGCACCCATGCAGACGATCTACCAGAAGATGGAAACCACCGAACTCGATGCCGCCATCGAGGCGCTCAAAGCCGAGGTCGCCGAGGTCAAGGCCAAGGGCCTGGCGCTCGACATGGCCCGCGGCAAGCCGTCGCCCTCCCAAGTGGACATCTCTCGACCCATGCTCGATATCCTCAATGCCGATGCCGATCTGCACGACGGCAACGTCGACTGTTCCAACTACGGCTGCTTTGAGGGCATTCCCTCGGCACGCAAGCTAGCGGGGGAGTTCCTGGGTTGCCCCGCCGAGCAGACGCTCGTGCTGGGTTCGTCGAGCCTGCTGATCGAGCACGATATCGCCGGTATGTTCTGGCGTTGCGGCTCGTGCGGCAACGAGCCCTGGGAGGCTTACGAGGCAGCGCACGACGGCAAGAAGGTCAAGTTTCTGTGCCCTGTTCCCGGCTACGACCGCCACTTTGGCATCACCGCCGATCTGGGTATCGAGAACGTCCCCGTCGCGATGACCGACAACGGCCCCGACATGGACGAGGTCGAGCGCCTCGTCGCCGCCGACGATTCCATCAAGGGCATCTGGTGCGTGCCCAAGTATTCCAACCCCACGGGCATCACCTTTAGCGAGGACACTGTGCGCCGCCTGGTTGAGATGCCCACGGCCGCACCCGATTTCCGCATCTTCTGGGACAACGCCTACTGCGTGCACGACCTGTACGACGAGACCGACGAGCTCGCAAACATCTTTGACCTCGCTCGCGCGGCGGGCACCGAGGACCGCGTGGTGGCATTTGCCTCGACGTCCAAGATCACCTTCCCGGGCGCCGGTATCGGCTTTATCGGTGCGAGCCCCGCGGTCATCGCCGAGTTCTCCAAGCGCCTGAAGGCCGGCCTCATCAGCGCCGACAAGCTCAACCAGCTGCGTCACGTGCGCTTCCTTCCCACCATCGAGGCGGTCAAGGAGCACATGAAAAAGCATGCCGAGTTTTTGCGTCCGCGCTTTGAGGCCGTTGAGCGCAAGCTCACCGAGGGCCTGGGCGGCACGGGCTGCGCCACCTGGACGCATCCCCGCGGCGGCTACTTTGTAAGCTTCGATGGTCCCGAGGGCTCGGCCCAAAAGGTCGCCGCGCTGTGCGCCGACCTGGGCGTCAAGCTCACGCCGGCCGGTGCTACCTGGCCCTATGGCAAGGATCCGCGCGATACCAACATCCGCATCGCGCCGAGCTATCCCACGGTCGAGGACCTGGAGGCCGCGCTCGATGTGCTGGTGCTGGCCGTCAAGCTCGTCGCTGCCGAGCTTGCGCGTGCCGAGCGCGCCTAACGCGCGGCTTCCAGTACTATCCGCACTTTCGATACGTAAAGGAGCGTATACATGGATTTGGGTATTTCCACCAACCCCACGCCAGAGCTCTACACCATTAAGGTAACCGGCGAGATCGATATCTCTAACGCCGATAGCCTGCGTAATGCCATCGACCTGGCGCTCGAGCAGCCCACTGAGGCCGTTGAGCTCGATTTTGCCCAGGTGAGCTACATCGATTCGACGGGCATTGGCGTGCTCGTGGGCGCCGCGCACCACGCGGTCGACCACGGCAAGCGCTTTAGCTGCACCAATGTGCAGCCCCCGGTGATGCGCGTGGTCCAGCTGTTGGGTGTCGACCAGGAGATTTCGATCACCGCTGCATAATCTTTGCCCCCAAAAGGGCGTGCCGTTTGGCATATGTTTGTGATGCGCTCGGACGTTTTGGCGTCCGGGCGCTATACTTGACCGAATGAATAGACGAGTTCCGGCCGAATGGCGCGGTGCGGGCTCGACTCACATCGAGCCTTGGAGGTATGTGTGTTTGGTATTGGAGAGGGTGAGCTCGCGATCATCGTGGTCTTCGGCTTTTTGCTGTTTGGCCCGGATAAGCTCCCACAGATGGGCCGCACGATCGGCCGTGCCATCCGTCAGTTCCGCGAGACGCAGGAAAAGATGACGGCCGTTGTTCAGTCCGAGATTATCGATCCGGTAAGTGAGGCCGCTTCGGCACCGGTCAAGCCCAAGAAGACTGCCGTCGATGACGATTCCGATGCAGACGAGGATGCCGTCGAGACGGCTGCGCCCGCAAAGAAGGAGACCTTTGCCGAGCGCCGTGCCCGCCTTGCCGCCGAGAAGGCCGCGAGCGAGGCTGCCGCCGAGGGCGAGGGTGCTGCTGAGGAGTCCGAGGCCGAGGGCGCCGAGCCTGCCGCTGCCGCCGAGCCTGTCGTCGAGCCCGAGCCTGCTGCAGAGCCAGAGTCCGAGCCCGAGCCGGCAGAGCCCACGACGGCTGACCTCTACGCCCGTCGTCCCCGCAAGCGCAAGGCCGTCGTCGACCAGCTCGCTCGCGAGCTCGAGGCCGAGGACGAGGCCGTTGCCGAGGCTGCCACCGCCGACGCCTCGAAGGGAGGCGATGAGTAATGCCTATCGGACCTGCGCGCATGCCGCTCTTCGATCACCTGGGAGAGCTCCGTCGCCGCCTGACTATCGTGGTCGTGTCGGTGTTTGCCGCCGCCATCGTGCTGTATTTCGCCACGCCCGTGGTGCTCGACATCCTGGAAGACCCCATCCGCTCCTTTGTGCCGGACGGTAAGTTCTACATCACCACCACGCTCGGCGGCTTTGGCCTGCGCTTCTCGCTGGCCATCAAGATGGCCGTGGTCATGTGCACGCCCATGATCATCTGGCAGATTCTGGCATTTTTCCTGCCGGCACTGCGTCCCAACGAGCGCAAGTGGGTTGTGCCTACGGTGCTCGCCTCGACGGTGCTGTTCTTCCTGGGCGCAATCTTTTGCTACTTCATCATTATCCCGGCAGGCTTTGAGTGGCTCATCGGCGAGACCTCTGCCGTCGCAACCGCGCTGCCCGACCTGGAGAACTACGTCAACATGGAGCTGCTCTTTATGATCGGCTTTGGTGTGGCGTTTGAGCTGCCGCTCATCATCTTCTACCTGTCCGTCTTCCACATCGTGTCCTACGCGGCCTTCCGCGGCGCCTGGCGCTACGTGTACGTGGGCCTGCTTGTGGGCTCGGCTGTGATTACGCCCGACGGCTCGCCCGTTACGCTGGGCCTCATGTATGGTGCCCTGCTCTCGCTCTACGAGATTTCGCTCGCCATTGCCCGCGTGGTCATTACCGCGCGCGAGGGCAAGGAGGGCTTGTTTGTGAGCCGTCTGGACCTGTTCTCGGACGATGAGGACGACGAGGAGTAAATCGGTATGCACGAGGTTGGCATTGTCAACGGCATACTCGATACAGTGATTCGCGCGGCGCGTGGGGCGGGGGCCTCGCGCGCCGTTTTGGTAACGCTGCGTATCGGGGATATGACCGAAGTTGTGCGCGAGGCGCTCGACTTTGCGTGGGAGACATTTCGCGATGAGGACCCGCTCACGCGAGGCTGCGAGCTTGCCGTGGAGGAAGTCCATCCACAAAGCGAGTGTCTGGACTGCGGGGAGGTCTTTGAGCACGATCGCTTCCATTGCCGCTGTCCCCAATGTGGCGGCGCCAACGTGCGTCTGCTGCACGGCCGCGAGCTCGACATCGCAAGTATCGAAATCGAAACCCCCGACGATTAGCCCGCTAGCCATCTGGTGATGGGGTATAAAGGGGCCAAAGTAAGGAGCGCTAAGTATGGCCGAGAAAACGATTGATATCGCATCGCCGATTCTGTCGCGCAACGAGCGCCTGGCAGATCAGCTGCGCCAGCGATTTAATGAGACAAACACCTATGTGATCAACGTCTTGTCGAGCCCCGGTTCGGGCAAGACCACCACGATCCTGGGCACCAACGAGCGCCTGCGCGACAAGGCTGGCCTGCGCTGCGCCGTCATCGAGGGCGATATTGCCTCGGACGTCGACGCCATCACCATGAAGGAAGCCGGCATGCCCGCCATCCAGATCAACACGGGCGGCCTGTGCCACCTCGAGGGCAACATGATCATGGAGGCCGTCGACGCCTTCGACCAGGCCGTCGGTCTGGAGAACATCGACGTCATCTTCATCGAAAACGTGGGCAACCTGGTCTGCCCGGTCGACTTTGACCTGGGCGAGAACCTGTCCATCATGATCCTCTCGGTGCCCGAGGGCGACGACAAGCCCATCAAGTACCCGGGCATCTTCCAGCACGCCGGCGCGCAGCTGCTCAATAAGGTCGACGTGGCCCCGGCTTTCGATTTTGACATGGATAGGTATACTAAGACACTCGATGACCTCAATCCGCAGGCGCCGCGGTTTGCCGTGAGCGCGCGCAAGGGCGAGGGCATGGATGCCTGGTGCGATTGGCTCATCGGGCAGATCGAGCAAGCAAGGGCGTAAATCGGCCGCCATACGGGCGGGCGTAGCCGCAGAGACACGAGATAGGAGCCTCTTTTGAAGCTCATCATCGCCGAGAAAAACGACGCTGCGCGTCAGATCGCCGAGCGTCTGTCCACGGGTAAACCCAAAAAGGACAAGGTGTACAACACCGCCATCTACCGTTTTGAGTGGAAGGGCGAGGAGTGCGTGACGATCGGTCTTGCCGGTCACATCCTTGCGCCCGATTTTTGCGACAGCGTGCTGTTCGATAAAAAGCTGGGCTGGTATTCGGTTACCGAGGACGGCGAGATGCTACCGGCCGACATGCCCGATGGCCTGGCACGCCCGCCCTACGACACCAAGCGCAAGCCGTTTCTTGCCGACGGCATCTCCATCAAGGGCTGGAAGCTCGAGAGTCTGCCGTATCTCACCTGGGCACCCGTCATTAAGCTGC
This sequence comes from uncultured Collinsella sp., assembly GCA_902492855.1. Classification (GTDB taxonomy): domain Bacteria; phylum Actinomycetota; class Coriobacteriia; order Coriobacteriales; family Coriobacteriaceae; genus Collinsella. Next base: position 15,383 of record CABUMU010000009.1, read on the forward strand.
CGGCCGAGAAGGAACTCATCCGCTCGCTTAAGAACCTCGCCAAAAAGTCCGACAGCGTCATCATCGCCACGGACTTCGATCGCGAGGGCGAGCTGATTGGTTCGGACGCCCTCAACAAGGTGCGCGAGGTGGCGCCCGACTTGCCGGTCGCCCGCGCCCAGTATTCTTCGTTTACCAAGGCCGAGATCACGCAGGCCTTCGATAACCTTGTCTCGCTCGACCAGAACCTGGCCGACGCCGGCGAGAGCCGTCAGCACATCGACCTCATTTGGGGTGCGGTGCTCACGCGCTACCTGACGCTCGCCAAGTTTGGCGGCTTTGGCAACGTGCGTTCCGCCGGCCGCGTGCAGACGCCGACGCTTGCCCTGGTGGTCGAGCGCGAACGCGAGCGCATGGCGTTTGTGCCCGAGGACTATTGGCAGATTCGCGGCATGGGTGCCGCGCAAGGCGCTGCCGAGGACGATCGCTTTAAGATCGCGCACAAGACGGCGCGCTTTACCGACAAGGATGCTGCTGAGACGGCGTACGGTCACGTTGACGGTGCCAAGACGGCAACCGTCGCCGCGGTGACCAAGCGCTCGCGCAAGCAGCAGCCGCCCACGCCGTTTGCGACCACCTCACTGCAGGCTGCCGCCGCAGCCGAGGGTATCTCGCCTGCGCGTACCATGCGTATCGCCGAGTCCCTCTACATGGCCGGTCTCATCAGCTACCCGCGTGTCGACAATACCGTATACCCCGCGACGCTTGATCTGGGCGCTGTGGTGAGTGACCTTGCAAAGATCAACCCGGCGCTGGCGCCCGTATGCAAAAAGGTCCTCGCCGGCCCCATGAAGCCCACGCGCGGCAAGGTCGAGACCACCGACCACCCGCCTATCTACCCCACGGGCGAGGGCGATCCGTCCACGCTCGACGGCGGCCAGCGCAAGCTCTACGACCTCATCGCCCGTCGCTTCCTGGCGACGCTTATGGGTCCCGCGACCATCGAAAACACTAAGCTCGAGCTCGACGTGAACGGTGAGCCGTTCGTGGCTTCGGGCGATGTGCTCGTGACCCCGGGTTTCCGCGAGGCGTACCCGTACGGACTCAAGCGCGACGAGCAGATGCCGCCGCTGGAGCAGGGCGATACGGTCGACGTGTTCGACATTAAACTCGAAGCCAAGCAGACCGAGCCGCCCGCGCGCTACAGCCAGGGCAAGCTCGTGCAGGAGATGGAAAAGCGCGGCCTGGGCACCAAGTCCACGCGCGCGAGCATCATCGAGCGCCTGTACGCCGTGCGCTATCTCAAAAACGATCCCGTGGAGCCGAGCCAGCTGGGCATTGCCATCATCGATGCACTGACGCAGTTTGCCCCGCGCATCACGAGCCCCGATATGACCAGCGAGCTCGATGGCGACATGACCCGTGTGGAGCGCGGCGAGGACACCGAAGAGCATGTCGTGACGCACTCGCGCGCGCTGCTGGCTGGCGTGCTCGACGAGCTGCTCAAGCACACGCAGGAGCTGGGCGACGCCATCAGCGACGCCGTCACGGCCGATGCGCGCGTGGGCGCTTGCCCCAAGTGCGGCAAGGACCTGGTTATGAAGACGAGCGCCAAGACCCGCGGCAGCTTTATCGGCTGCATGGGCTGGCCCGACTGCGACGTGACCTATCCGGTGCCGAGCGGCGTCAAGGTGAGCCCGCTCGAGGGCGAGGCAGCCGTGTGTCCCGAGTGCGGCGCGCCGCGCATTAAGTGCCAGCCGTTCCGCCAGAAGGCCTTTGAGATTTGCGTGAACCCCACGTGCCCCACCAACTATGAGCCTGACCTTAAGGTGGGCGAGTGCAAGGTGTGCGCCGAGGCCGGACGCCATGGCGACCTGATCGCGCACAAGAGCGAGAAGAGTGGCAAGCGCTTTATCCGCTGCACCAACTACGATGACTGCGGCGTGAGCTATCCTCTGCCGGCGCGCGGCAAGCTCGAGGCGACGGGCGAGACCTGCCCCGAGTGCGGCGCCCCCATCGTGGTGGTCAACACGGCGCGCGGTCCGTGGCGTATCTGCGTCAACATGGACTGCCCGACCAAGGAGAAGAAACCCGCCCGCGGCCGCAAGACTACGACCAAGGCGAGCACGGCGAAGAAGACCACAGCGGCAAAGAAGACTGCTGCCAAGAAGACGACGGCCAAAAAGACGACTGCCAAGAAGTCGACTACCAAAAAGACCGCTGCCGACAAGTAACCGAGCACATATAGACACGGCGGGGCCGGGCGCGCAAATGCAAATGCGTGCCCGGCCCCACTTCTAAGTTGCGGCGAAATAGGGACTGTTTTTGCTGGCAAAAGGCCTAATTGATCCCTATTTCACCGCAAGTTTTGATCAGTTGTTGGGATTACTTCACCTCGACGGGTGCGGCGCCGGGGTAGCGGTCCTCAAAGTCCAGACGGTATTTGTTGTCGTTGGTGCCCGCTACGTTGTCGCGCGCCAGCGGCGCTACGATCTCGTCCTTGTGGTTGGCGGGGCTGGAGTACTCAAGGCTGATCTCCCAGGCATCGCAAATGACGTCAATGCGATTCTCCAGGTCGTCGTAGAGCGCGATGATGTCTTTCCACGAGCTGTAGTTCTGCGAGTCGATGGGAACATCCAGGTCCTCGACCTCGTCCTTAAGGTCGCCGATCTGATCCTCGAGCGCCTCGGCGGCATCGCTGGCAGATTGGCGCGAGCTGCGGTCATCCTTGAGATAGTACGTGTTAAACGTGGTAGCGCAGTCGCGAACCTGCTGATCAAGATCGGAGAGCCTGCTGTAGTAGGAGCTCAGCTGGTCGTAGACGTTCTGCTCGCTGATGGTGGCGGCATCGTGGGCGTCATCGTCATTATCGTCAAGCTTGTTGGGGTCGCCCTTGACGGACGCATCGTCGTTATCGTGGTCGATCTTGACCTTCTCGATTGTCGTGCCCTTGGTATCATCGGTGCCCTTGTCGAAAGGCTTGATCATAAAGAACACGACGAGCGCGATAATCACGACGATTAGCGCGGCGATGATGCCGATAAACAGAGCGTTGTTGTTTTTGGGCGCAGCGGGAGCACCGGCCTGCGGAGCGGCGGTCGGTATGGGTTGCTGCGGCGCGGAGCCGGCTGGCGTCTCCCATTGCTGCGTCGCGCCAGCTTCCGGCTGGGGAGCGGGCGCGGGCTGATGGGCGGACTGTACGGTCACGGCTGCCTGCGCATTCTCTTGCGACTGAGAGGCCTGGCCATCATCGGTTACCGGCGTTCCGCAGCTGGTGCAAAAACGCTCGTCGTCATTCAGAAGCTTGCCGCAATGGGTACAAAACCGGGGCATGATGGTTCCTTCCATTCGATGTGTTGGCTAGATTATAAGGTGGTTCAGGCGCGGTTGGGCCGCGCCGACCCAACTGGTTATGTGAGGATGATCATGTCGCGCAAGCCCTGTCGCATGCGTCACAATGAGTGCGGCGTGCTGGGTGTCCGGCGCGGCCGTTTATCGACGGCTCGGTAGAATGCGATGGTGGGGAGTGAGTCTGTGTACTGCGGCGAGCAAGGTCGGGGTGGCGGCGAAAACGTGGAGGCGTTCCGGTTCCCGCCGGGGGATGCGCCCCTCGCTGCGCGCGATTGCTCGCGTCGAGTGTTTTGTGCCGGGATGTTGACCGGAGCGCTTGCCTCGGTGATGAGTCTCGGCGGTTGTGCCGCGTGCCGCAACGAGGCTGAGGGCTCCGCTGTCCCTGTCAAACAAAAAGCGAATCATCCGTCCGCTCAAAAGGCGGAAGCTGTCTCCCGGGCTTCTTGGATTGCCGGCCTTCAGCAAGATATCGAAGCCCTTGTCGAGCCGTATGGTGGGTCTACCTCGGTCTATGCTGTGGCGCTTGATCCTCAAACGTTCGCGTCGCTCGATGGTGAAGTTGCTGTGGCGTCGGACGCGCGACGTGTGGCGGCAAGCATCATCAAGCTTCCTATTCTCGCTTGTGCGCTCGAGACCGTGACGGCGGGCGAGCTGTCCCTCGACGAGCAGATAACGGTAACGCAACAGGATATCGTGGGTGGCAGCGGCAACATTCAGTCGCGCGGCGCGGGTGTGTCGTACAGTATTGACGAGCTGCTGCACGCCATGATCGCCCAGAGCGATAACGTGGCAGCGAACCTTGTTATCGGCAGACTTGGCATGGATACGGTCAACGAAACGTGTGCCGCATTGGGGCTGACCCAGACCGTGCTCGCTCGTTTGATGATGGACACCGAGGCCCAGGCACAAGGTCGCGAGAACTATACGAGCGCCCGTGATGCTGCGGCTGTGTTGCAACGGCTGGCGGCGGGGACAATCGCGACGCCCGAGCTGTGCGAGCGAGCGCGCGGATATCTGCTGGCGCAGGAAGACGCGCGCGGTATTGTCGAGGGCGTTCCCGGCGGCGTTTTGGTCGCGCACAAAACGGGCAGCCTGGCGAATGCTCAGCACGATGCCGCAATCGTCTACGCCGAGCGCCCTTACGTGCTGGCAATCCTCACCCAAGACCTCGAACGCGAACAGGCTCTAGCCCTCGAGCGCGACATTTCCTTCGCCATCAACGCCCGCGCCCACTCCTAACTTGCGGTGAAATAGGGATTGTATTTGCTGTTAGAAGGCGTATTCAGTCCCTATTTCACCGCAACTTAGAAGGTCGGCAGTTGGGGACGTTCCTTTTCTGCCGGCACTTTGGGAACGTTCCTAACTGCCACCTAGCCCCTGCCCCTGGGGTATCATGGCTTGGTTGCTATAACTTGCATTTTCGCGCCTTGTAGGAAGGGGATGCGCCCATGGCTTTTGAGCCCGCTCAACATAGCTTTATCACGCTCGAGGGCGTCGACGGCGCCGGCAAGTCCACGCAGGCGCGCCTGCTGGCCCGTGCGCTCGACCTCGCTGGTTACCAGGCTGTGAGCCTGCGCGAGCCGGGCGGCACCGCCATCAGCGAGAAGATCCGCGCCCTGCTGCTCGACCCCGCCAATACGGCGATGGGCGACACCTGCGAGCTGCTGCTCTACGAGGCCGCGCGTGCCCAGCTGGTGCACGAAGTCATCGCGCCTGCCCTCGCTGCCGGCAAGGTGGTCCTGTGCGACCGTTTCTACGATTCCACGACCTGCTATCAGGCGTTTGCCGATGGCCTCGACCGTCAGATGGTGCGCGATGCCAACAACCTGGCTGTCGCCGGTACGCATCCGGCGCTCACGCTCGTCTATCACATCACGCCCGAGCAGGCGGCGCTGCGCATGGCCGCCCGTGGTGCGGCAGACCGCATGGAGGCCAAGGGCATGGCCTTCCAGGAGCGTGTCTACCAGGGATTTTGCGCAATTGCTGCCGAGGAGCCAGACCGCGTAAAGCTCATCGACGCCACTGCGTCGATTGCAGGCGTCTTCACGCAAACGGTCGAGCTGGTTCGCGCGTACGGTCTCGACATTCCCCAAGATGCCGTCGCCGCCGCGCTTGCCCAGGAGGCTGAGTAACATGGCCCCCGCGCAGACAAGCCTGCTGGCCAAGCTCGACACCCAACAGCGCGTGCGCGACTTTTTGACCAACGCCATCGCAAGCGGCCGCGCATCGCACGCCTACCTGTTCTTGGGCGCGCCCGGGGCCGGTAAGCTTGACGCCGCATGGGCGCTTGCCCAGGCATTCCTGTGCGAACAGGACGGCTGTGGTTCGTGCGACAGCTGCGTGCGCGTCGCCCGCCATACGCATCCCGACGTGCACTATTACACGCCCGAAAGTGCTACGGGCTACCTCATCGCGCAGACCCGCGAGCTGCTCGACGACGTGCCCCTGGCGCCCATCCGCGCCAAGGCAAAGGTCTACATCATCGACCGTGCCGAGCAGCTGCGCGCCAACACCGCCAACGCGCTGCTCAAAACGCTTGAGGAGCCGCCCGAGGGCGTCATGTTCATCCTGTTGGGTACCTCGGCCGACGTGATGCTGCCCACCATTGTGAGCCGCTGCCAGTGCGTGCCGTTTCGGCTGGTGTCGCCCACTGTGGCCGCGCAGGCCGTGAGCCGCGCGACGGGCCAGGATATCGCGCGTTGTCGCATGGCCGTCGCCGTGGCGGGAAGCCCTACGCGTGGTATCGAGTTCCTCAAGAGCGCCGAGCGCCAGGACGCCCGTCGCCAGATGGTCCGTGCCATCGACTCGCTCATCGCCGCCGACGAGGCCGATGTGCTCAGTCGCGCCAAGTCGCTCATCGTCGCCGTCAAGGCGCCGCTCGCCGAGGTCAAGTCCACGCAGGAAAAGGTGCTCGAGCAAAATGCCGACTACCTGTCGCGTGGAGCATTGAAGCAGCTTGAGGACCGCAACAAGCGCGAACTCAACGCGCGCGAGCGTTCGGGTATCATGGAAGCGCTGGCGAGCGCGCGGACGCTCATGCGCGACGTGCTGCTGACGCTTCAAGATGAGGCGACAGACGTTGTGAACGAGGACGTGCGCGACACGATCGGGCGGCTTGCCGCGGCGACGAATGTTGCGGGTGCCACCCAGGCGCTCGAGGCAATTGTCACCGCCGAGCGCAACATCGCCAGAAACGTTACTCCCCAGCTGGCCATCGAGGTCATGCTGCTCGATATCAGGAAGGCACTGAAATGCCGTTAGTCGTACCCGTTAAGTTTACCTACGCCTCGCGCGACCTGTGGTTCGACCCACAGGATCTGGATATCCTCGAGGCCGATTATGCCATCTGCTCCACCGAGCGCGGAACCGAGATCGGCCTGGTCACGGCCGACCCCTTCGAGGTGCCGCTCGACGAAATCGGTCAGCCGCTCAAGCCCGTGTTGCGCGTGGCGAGCGACATCGACCTGCAGCTTGCCGACGACCTGGCCATCCAGGGTGACGAGGCCATGGTCGACTTCCGCCGCCTGGTCAAGGAGCTCGACCTCGAGATGAAGCCGGTCGGCGTCGAGTACCTGTTTGGCGGCGAGAAGGCCGTGTTCTACTTTGCGGCCGAGGAGCGCGTCGATTTCCGTCAGCTCGTCAAGGACCTGTCCTCGACGCTGCACATTCGCGTCGACATGCGCCAGATCGGCGTGCGTGACGAGACCCGCCTGGTGGGCGGCTATGCCCAGTGCGGCCAGGAGCTCTGCTGCACACGCTTTGGCGGACAGTTTGAGCCGGTTTCGATCCGCATGGCAAAAGAGCAGGACCTGCCGCTCAACTCGTCCAAGATTAGCGGCGTGTGCGGCCGCCTGATGTGCTGCCTGCGCTACGAGTTTGAGGCGTACAAGGACTTTAAGAGCCGCGCGCCCAAAAAGAAGACGCTTATCGATACGCCGCTTGGCAAGGCGCGCATCCAGGAATATGACACGCCGCGCGAGCAGCTGGTGTTGCGCCTGGAGAACGGCAAAGTCTTTAAGGTCAACCTGGCCGACATGACCTGCTCTGAGGGCTGCAAAAAGAAGGCCGCCGAGCAGGGCTGCAACTGCCGCCCCGACTGCGTGACGCGCGATGTGCTCGAGCGTATCGAGTCGCCCGAGATGCGCCTGGCGCTTATGGAGCTCGACCGCGAGAACGGCGTCGACGTGGGCGATGGCCTGTCGAGCGCCGACCGTCTGGCGGGGACGACGATGCCCAAGCGCCGCCGTCGCGATGCGGACGCCGATGCCCGTGCCGGTCAGAGCCAGGGCGAGGGTCGCGGCCGCGGTAAGGGTCGCGGCAAGGCCGAGACACCCGAGGCTGAGGAGGCTGCCGGTGGACGTCGTCGCCGCAAGCGCTCGGGTTCGGGCGATGCCGGCGAGGCCGCTCCCGCAGGCAAGAATTCTCCCCGCGAGCGTGAGGCTCAGCAGCCTCAGCAGCAAAACCGCGGCGGTGGCATGAATCCCACGCGCCGTCGCCGCCGCCATTTGTCGAGCGAGGAGCGCGAGGACGCCTTCCGCGCCGCAGCCGCTCGCGAAGCCGGTGCCACCCCCAAGGGTGGTTCGGGTTCCGATACGCCTGCCGACAAGGGTGGCAAGCAGCGCAACGATGACGAGCGCGTCCCGCGTCCGCGCCGTCGCCATTCTTCGGGTACGCAGCAAAAGCCCTCGGTGCCCTCCGTGGCCGATCAGGTCTCGGATGGCGAGGTCAAGGTCACGCGCCGTCGCCCCGGAGATGGCGGAGGGGCGGCCGCCAAGGCCGCGCGCGGCGCTGCTCGTGACGAACGCGAGTCGCGCGAAGATCGTGGTGGCGAGGGTTCGGCCGACCAGGGCCAGAAGCGCCGTCGCCGTCGCCGTTCCCGCAAGCCGCGCCAGGATGGTGGCGAGGGCTCGACCCAAAACTCGTCCGCACCTCAACCGCCCACCGGCGAATAGCGCCCGCAAACGGATTTAACCTGCCTGACCCCAAACGCGTCGGGGTACCATAGCGCTGAATCAACGACCCTCCCTGCGACCGAGCGTAGGGAGGGTTGTGTCGTGAAGAGCCGTTTGAACATATTGAGCCGTCTGCAGGGCGCCGGTGCCCTACCGTTTGCGGACGAATTGCTACCGTTTGCCGAGCACGCGACGTACGAGGCGCTTGAGGCGTTGTCGCCCACGCGATGTGCCGGCTGCGAGCGCGCCGGTGCGCTTATTTGCCAAGACTGCTTGGCGGCGCTTGCGCTCATCGACTCGCGGCATAGCTGCACTCGATGCGGCGCCCCGTTTGGAGACTTGCTGTGCACCGAGTGCTCGGTCGAGGGTGCGTCCTCGGCGATGGCCGAAGCACTCGACCGGTGCCTGGCATGTGCCGTTTACACGCATCCGCTGCCGCGAATCATTAAAGCGTACAAAGACGCGGGCGAGCGACGCCTGGCGCCGTATCTGGCAGAGCTGCTATACGACACCGCCTTACATGCCCAGGTCGCAGCACCCGATCGCTACGGTGGTGTGTTGTCCGGCGCCGATGCGGTGGTGTTTGTGCCCGCGACGTCGGCGGCGTTTCGGCGACGCGGCTTCGATCATATGGAAGCCATCGCGCGCCCATTTTGCGAGCTGTCGGGTGTTCCGCTGCTCGACGCCCTCGTTAAGTACGGACATGGCGACCAGCGTGAACTCAGTCGTGAAGAACGCCGTGAACGCGCCCGAGGCATGTACGAGACCGTTGAGGACGTGCGGGGCCGCCGCCTGCTGCTTATCGACGACGTTATCACCACGGGTGCGACGATGGCTGCGGCTTCGGCGGAACTCAAACGCGCCGGTGCCGCGGCCGTTGATGGCCTCGCTATCGCACGCGTTTGGTAGGGGTGATTCGTGTGGCGGTAACAATCAAACAGCGCAACAAGCCGACAAAAGAGCAGCTTGCGGCTTCCGTGATCCTGACGGGTGCCTCGGCGTTGCGTATGATGCGCGCCGAGCGCCGGCAGATGGGCTACATCGGCTGGAAGGACCTTGAGTCCGAGGAGGAGCGCCGCGTGTTGTGTACGTCATCGCCTTCGACCGAGGATATCTATCTTCCCGACCTGGTGCGAATTGGAGCCAAAAGCGGCGAGGTGCAAGAAGATCTGTGCTTGCTGGTGGGATCTGCGGCGCAGCGCCGACGCATGCCTGGCGTGGGCTGGTCCGTGTGTTCCGGGTTGCCTGTCGGCTCGATTCTAGAGGTGGAACCGGGGGTGTACAGCCTATCTCCCGAGGCCCTTTGTGTTGCCGTCGCCCGCGAGGTCGGCTGTATCCAGGCGTTTGCCCTGGCCCAGGAACTGTGTTCCAAGATTTCACTAAGCGATCGCGGGAAGTATCTGCCTCCCTACACCTCGCCTGTTGCGAATAGACTTGCAAAGGATAAGGACCAACCGGCAGACGTGGGCTACTTTGAAGTCGAGCCGGTGCTGACGCCCGATCGCCTGGCAGATTACCTTGCGGCATGCAAGGGGAGTGCGGCCAAACAACTGCTACGCCTGTGTCCCTACCTGTCAGAAAACCTGCGCTCACCCATGGAGTGCATCATGCTTGCCATGTTTTCGCTTCCGTTTTCCTATGGCGGATTTGCCTGCGGTCCCTTTAAGACCGACTACAAGATCGAGTTCGATGACCGCGCGCAGGCAATCTCGGGGATGCCGTATGCAGTTTGCGATGCGTACCAGGAAACAGCCCGGTTTGACCTGGAATACAACGGTGAGCTGGGTCATTCCTCTCGAAGGGGACGTGTCCATGATGAAAAACGCAACACGGGCTTGATTACTATGGGAATCGAGGTCGCGACGGTCAACAACGAAATGCTCTGCGACATGGAAGCGATGGAAGCGCTCGCATGGCGCATCCACCAGCGTATGCGAAAGCGGTACCGGAATCGTGTCGATGCCCGCAGGAAGAAGCAAGAGGCGTTGCTTAACACGCTGCGGGCGTGTTTTGGGCTTAAGCCGGTATAATTCGCGTCAAAAATAGGGGGTTATTCATATGCCCTGGCCAAAAAATGGCAAATATGAGTACTGTCACTAAATCAGTAACAGCAAAATCAAAGAATTAAGGACTCGGAGGCGTCGTAAAGTAAGAAGATAATAAACAAATGTAGAATAACTAAGCATCAGGTTGGCGACACTGAGCGCAAAATCTGTCCGAGAGGCCAAAATTGTCTGCTACTAAATTGGTGACAGTACTCATATTTGCTATTTTTGGGCCACGGCACCCCGAGGCGGGCGCCCCGGAGCTCCCCGTAGGGGAGCTCCGGGCTTCATGGGGGCCCGAATGGTCCGCTCCGACCTG